>CAZUVQ010000055.1:0-12423 GCA_964623915.1 uncultured Oscillospiraceae bacterium | reverse complement strand
TTGCAATCCTTGCTGCTTCTTCGGCACGATTGTCACCCTTGCCGCGGCCTATACCCATATGAGCAAGCCCTGCATCCTTCATTACGGAAGTAACGTCAGCAAAGTCAACATTAATAGCACCCGGTCTGTAAATCAGATCAGACACGCCCTGAACACCCTGCCTTAAGCTTTCGTCAGCCATTTTAAACGCTTCCATTAAAGGTGTTTTTGCACTGCTTATTGTTAAAAGCTTGTCATTAGGTATAACTATAATTGTATCAACACATTCCTGCAAAGCTGCTATACCTGACTCAGCCTGAGTCATCCTTCGCCTGCCTTCAAATGCAAAGGGTTTAGTTACTATTCCCACAGTAAGTATACCGAGTTGTTTAGCTATGTCCGAAACGATGGGAGCCGCGCCTGTGCCTGTTCCGCCACCCATACCTGCTGTTACGAAAATCATGTTCGCATCATTAACAACTTTTTCTATTTCGCCCCGGCTTTCTTCTGCTGCCTTGCGACCTATTTCAGGGTTTGCACCTGCACCCATACCCCGTGTTATTTTTTCACCAATCTGAATTTTATCTTTAGCTTTAGATAAATCAAGCGCTTGTTTATCTGTATTTACAACAACAAATTTAACTCCTTGCACACTTGAATCAATCATTCTGTTAACAGCATTGGAACCACCGCCGCCAACACCGATTACTTTTATTACCTGAACGCCCGTAGATTCTGCGAATTCTGTTACCAAGAGAACTCCTCCTTTGTCGCTTTTACATATTATTATATATTGTATATCTTTTTCACAAATTTTTCAAGGGTTTTTTTACTTTTTCATTATTTTTTTTAATTTTTGCAAATTATTAGTTATTCAACGCTTCTATATGTTGGCATAGAAGGGTTGCTGACATCAAATATTCCTGTTATATATCCCTGTTCTCTGATGTTTTTAAAAAGCTTGATTTTATAATCCATTTCATCCTCAGAGCCCAATATTACTTTTAATCCCTCTTTTGTTGTAAAAGTAATATTAATAATGTTTGATGCATTTGCCGTTGATATCAGAGATGTTATATCATAATTGTCAAATTTTTCAAGGATAACAAAAAGAATATCGTCGTTTTCCTTTTCAAATTTTATTTTTTTACCGGGTTCAGCATCTATTACTTTAAACCCTTCAAGCCTGATTTTTTCTTCGGGTTCATTTGTAATTTCTACAACCTTGCCCCCCTTGTCAATTCCCATAAATTTATCGCCGCTTGGCACATAGCCGGATATTATCGACTCTACGATTTTTATTATAACCTTATCCGGGAATTTTCTTGTTACCTCCACCTTGTCTACATAAGGTATTTGAGCAATTTTATTTTTTGCTTTTTTAAGGTTTGTCCTGAATATGTTCTCACCATTTGGTATTGAGGCGGAAACAAGGATTTCTTCATCTGTAAGATGCTCACAGGGAGTAATGTTTATGTAATTGATATTGAAAAGCGGTGCGGTCATGGCAATTACGCAAAGAGCTACAAATAGAAGCATTACAATTAAAACAGCAACTCTTTTTTTCTTTAGTTTTCTCTTTCTTTTTTTTGCCAATATTCCCCACCTGCTTTGCAATATTTTTTTTAATTATTGTATGTTTTTCCTTTGAACCTTTTAATATCGGCACCAAGACTTGCAAGGTCAGTCGCTATATCAATATACCCTCTGTCAACAAATTCAATGCTTTTTATTTCTGTTTCGCCTTCTGCTGCACAGGCAGCTATTGCAAGCGCCGCACCACCTCTCAGCTCCATTGCCGTAACGGATGCTCCTTCAAGCTTTTCAACGCCCGAAATCACGCATACCCTTCCGTTGATTTTGATATTTGCCCCCATCTTGACAAGCTCATCACAATGACGGAATCTGTTTTCAAATATATTTTCAACAATAATGCTTGTTCCGGCAGCCACTGATAACATAGCCGAAAAAGCTGCCTGTGCATCTGTCGGAAAACCGGGGAACGGCATTGTCCTAATTATCCCTATAGGCAGAAGCCTCTTCGGTGCGTCAACATAAATTGTTTTATTCTGTATATCAGTTTTAACACCCGAATCCTTTAATGCGGCAAGAACGGCATTAAGATGCTCGGGTACTATATTTCTTATCTCTCCCTTGCCTCCCGTTATTGCCAATGCACAAAGGTATGTTGACGCAACAATTCTGTCGGAAATCACGAAATGATTTGCGCCATGTAGTTTTTTAACACCTACTATAATAATTTCATCCGTACCTGCCCCCTTGATTTTCGCTCCCATTGATACGAGAAAATCTTGAAGATCCTCAATTTCCGGTTCTCTTGCTGCATTTGTAATTACTGTAACACCTTTTGCCGTAGATGCCGTTATCATAACATTTTCCGTAGCACCCACGCTGGGAAAAGCCAAATGAATTTTGTTACCCCTTATAATGTCTGCTTTTGTATGTATATTGCCTCCTTGCTCAAAAACCTCAACGCCAAGGTCACGAAGTGCCTTTATATGGAGATCAATAGGTCTCGGCCCCAATTCGCAGCCACCCGGGCTGGACATTTTTGCATAACGGCACCTTACTGTCAATGCTCCTAAAAACGTTATTGATGAGCGCATTTTACTCATAAGACTTTCCGGTATTTCACCGCAAGATATACCTTTTGCATCAATTTCCAGAGTAGTTCCTTCATATTTGACCTTACAACCGATATGAGTTAATATATCTATCGACGTTTCAACGTCTGTAAGCTTGGGACAATTATAAATTACACTTTTGTCGTCTGCAAGAATAGCTGCAGCCAACATTGGAAGAACGGCATTTTTTGACCCTTGAATGTCTATACATCCATTCAAGGGTCTACCGCCCTTTATCAGTAGTTTGCACATATTACACCTCCGATGGAGTATGGTATTTACCATAATAATATATGCAACTTTGATATCTGTGTTACGCGATGAGCTCTTGCGCTAAACTGTATATTGCAGCAGTTGCATCGGTTATTCCGATTTTTTTACCTGCTTCGCTCATTTTCGATAACCTTTCTTTGTTTTTAAGCAAAGAAAAAATTTCATCTGCAAGCTTTTTTCCGCAAAGCTTATCTTCTGTAATTACAACAGCCGCACCAACTTTTTCCATAAACATTGCATTTTTTGTCTGATGGTCATGCACAACATTGGGGCTTGGAATTAGTATTGCCGGCTTACCTATGGCACACAGCTCACTTACAGTGATAGCACCTGCCCTTGTTATAGCAAGAGAGCTTCTGCTTAATACATCATCCATGTTATGTATATATGGAAGAATTTTTTTGCCCTCGCAAGCTGTTATGCCCTTATCATGCATTTCTTTTATAAAATCCTCATAATACCTCTCGCCCACTGATGCACAAATGTTATAATACCCCTGACCGGGCAAAGCCAAAAGCTCCATAACAGCATCATTTACTTTTTTTGCTCCAAGGCTGCCGCCGCTTATCATTACAAGCGGTTTTTCGTCAAGGTTTTCACCTATTGACAGTATGTTTTCCCTTATCGGATTACCGGTTAATACTACTCTTTTAGGTTTCTTGAGCAGTTTCTTTGTATCTTTAAAGCTTATTGCCGTTACGTCAACACGTGATGTAAGCATATTTACAACCATTCCGGGTGGAACATTCTGCTCATGGATAATAGTTGGGATTTTCATTTTACTTGCTGCTAAAAGCACAGGACCGCAAACATAGCCGCCGGTTCCTATAACAATATCGGGTTTAAATTCAGAAATAATTTTTTTTGATTTTCCCACAGATTTTATAGCTTTAAAAATTATTTTCAAATTTTCAGGTGTTAAACTTCTTTTCATGCCCGATACATCTATGCTTACAATGTCAAACCCTTCCTTTGGAACAAGATTTTGCTCCATACCGTTTGCAGTTCCGATAAAAAGGATTTTAGTATTACTGTCTTTTTTACAAAAGTATTTGGCAATGGCAATTGCCGGATTTATATGACCTGCTGTACCTCCACCCGATATTAAAACCCTCAAGTTCTCTCACTCCTTAGTACAGGGTCAACGGAATAACCGTCTTCCTTTTTTACATATCTTGAAACATTGAACACCAACCCCATAGCAGCCATAATAAATACAAGAGAAGAGCCTCCTGCACTGAAAAACGGAAGCTGCATACCTGTGCTTGGCATAACAGCGGTAACAACACCTATATTAATTATGTACTGAAAAGCTATAAGAGTTGTAATACCAAAAACCATCAGGCTTGAAAACATATCAGGTGCTTTTGTTGCAATTATTATGCATCTTGTAATAAGTGCCACGAAAAGACCGGCAAGTATAAGGGAGCCGACCAAACCAAGCTCTTCACATAATATAGCATAAATATAGTCATTATGAGCTTCCGGCACATATAGAAATTTCTGTCTGCTCTGCCCCAAACCTCTGCCGAAAAGACCGCCGCTGCCAATGGCATAAAGACCCTGGCAAATCTGCCAGCCTATATCCTTAATATATTTAAAAGGGTCAATAAATGCAATTACCCGCTTAAATCTGTACTCTTCTAAAATTGCAAAAGGCACAAGCGCACCAACCCCTAAGGCACCCATTGCAATGATATGCAGTAGCCTTGCTCCTCCTGCCACTAAAAGTACTATTAAAGAGGCAAAGGTAACCACTGCCGCACTCAGGTGATCCTGTAATATCATGGCAAGTATAAAAAGCCCGAGAACACCAAGATATGGGCAAAGCCCTTTCAGAAAATCGTTCATGTGCCCTCTCGGTCTTTCCGATATGATTTTTGCAAAAAGGAATATAAGCGCAAATTTTGCAATCTCCGATGGCTGTATTGTAAAACTGCCAAAGCCAAGCCATCTTTTTGCGCCGTTTCTTTCAATGCCCACAAAAGGGACAAGAAACATCATAACAAGTGAAATTACAGCAAATTTTACTGCATATTTTTTAACTATATTATAGTTTATTTTCGAAGTGAAAAGCATTGCTACAAAGCCAACAGCCGACCACATCAACTGCTTTTTTATATAATAGTACTGGTCATTTTGCTCATAGTATGCAGATGGAGATGATGCCGAAAATACCATGATAAGACCAAAAGACAACATAATCATCAATACAATAAAAAGCGTCATATCAATGCCGCCACGCTTTATATTTTTATTGCCGCGCCGTCTGTTTGCCATAAAAGATTCCGTAGCCTTTCTGCCCACAAATAGTAAAGATAGTAAACACTACTTATCCGTGAGCTGATAAGGCGTGTAGTAAAAATTGTGCGTGCATACGTTTTAATATATTCCAATGTAAGCAACAACACATAAAATCAGTGTTACAGCAGTAAAAAGGGCAACTATGCTGGTTTCCCTAAACCCAGACAATTCAAAATGATGGTGTATAGGGCTCATTTTAAAAATTCTTTTACCTGTGAGTTTAAATGATGCTACCTGCAAAATTACTGAAATGGTTTCAATAACAAAAACACCGCCGCAAATTATAAGCGTAATTTCAAGCCCCATTCTAATTGCTACCGCCGATAGAAAACCGCCTATAAAAAGACTTCCTGTATCGCCCATAAACACTCTTGCAGGATGGGCATTGTAGATTAAAAAACCAACAAGTGCGCCTGCTAATGCCGTACATACAAGAGCAATGCCCTCATAGCCTTTGTTCTTTGCAACGAGAACAAAAAACAGTGAAACAACAAGGCTTATAAATGATGCAAGCCCATCAAGGCCATCAGTCATATTAACGCTGTTTACAGTACCAACCATTACAAATATTGCAAAAGGAAGATACCATAAACCAAAGTTTACTGTACTCTCTGTGAAAGGTATCATTACTTCGTAGGAAGCACCTCCAAAGAACATGGAAAACAATGCGTAAGCTGCTGCAATTAACAGTTGTGCTGAAATTTTTTGAGACGCAGTAAGCCCGAGATTTCTTTTTTTTACTACTTTTATATAATCATCGGTAAAGCCTACAAGACCGAATAGAAGTGCACACAATAAAATTAAAATAACATCCCTTGAATATGAAAATATTATTGCTGCTATTACAGAGGCGACAATGAAAATAACACCCCCCATTGTTGGGGTTCCTGCTTTACCCTGATGCCATTGAGGGCCTTCCTCTCTAATGTTTTGTCCAATCTTCAGGCTTTGAAGCATAGGAATCAGCAATACCCCAAAGACAGCGGCAAGCAAAAAAGCCAAAGCACCGCAATAAAAAAGTTGTCTCATATTTGCCACCCCATAATTTTTTCATAAATATTTTCCATTTTCATAGCTCTGGAACCCTTAATCAATAAAAAATCTCCTGCCCGAAGGATTTTGATGAGTTCTCCTGCAAGCTCCTCCTGTGAGCCGAAATGAGCACAACTGCCCACTCCTGCCTTTTTTGCGCTTTTTACTGTAAACAAAGATTCATCACCATAGCCAAATAAAACATCAACCTTGTTTTTTGCAGCAAGCTCTCCAGTCTCGATATGACATTTTTCAGAAAAATCACCAAGCTCAAGCATGTCACCCAAAACCGCAATTTTTCTTCCCTCTTTCTTGCCGAGAACCTCAAGCGATGCGGCAACTGCCGTAGGAGAAGCGTTATAAAAATCACATATTACCGTAAAGCCGAGAGGATGAGACACAATTGTCTGCCTTTTACCGTCAGGCTTATAATTTTCTTTTATGCCCTTTGCAATTTGAGCTGCAGAAAGCCCCATTATTGACCCCACCGCAACAGCAGCCATTGCATTTAATTGGTTGTGTTTTCCCTCCATAGGTAATATTATATCTGTATTGTTGTATCTCACAGTATATTCATTAATTCTTACACCGCGAAAATCACAAGAGTTTTCAATTCCGTAATACATGGTTTTCCTTGATAATGTCGGTAGCTGCCTTAAATTTTTATCATCGGCATTTAATAGCAGTATCCCATTTTCCGATAACCCGTCAAGTATTTCAAGCTTTGCTTTCAGAATATTCTCCACCGAGATGAGGTTTTCAATATGGCTAAGTCCGATATTTGTGATTACAGCAATATCAGGACAGGCTGTCTTTGAAAGCCGTGAAATTTCGCCCAAGGAGCTCATTCCCATTTCTAAAACTGCAGCCTTATGCTCACCTGAAAGCCTGAACAATGTTTTCGGCAATCCTATTTCGTTATTAAAGTTTCCGCTTGTTTTCAGAATATTCAATTCACTTTCAAGGCCACTTGCAACAAGCTCTTTTGTTGTCGTTTTCCCCACACTGCCTGTGATGGCAATTACAGGTATTTTGTATTTTTGCCTGTGATATGCTGCAAGGCGCAAAAGTGCCGCACCCGTGTTTTTCACAAGAACAGCACACTTACCATGAGGCACTAAAACATCACGGCTTACAACGCAGATTTCTGCTCCTTTGTTAAATGCAGTGGGCACAAAATTATTGCCGTCAAAATTTCCTCCGCACAGTGCAACAAATAAATCATTTTTTTCAGTTGTCCTGCTGTCAGTGGAAACATTTGCCGCATATGCATTTTTATTTCCGTACAGCTGTCCGCCGCATATATCGGCAACTTCATACCCATAAAACATTTAACTCACCTTTCTATTCAGTAATTTTCTGGAAAATTTCCTTTACAATTACTCTTTCGTCATAATCAATAGTTCTGTCCTTTAAAATCTGATATGTTTCATGCCCTTTTCCGGCAAGAATTATTACATCGCCGTCATTTGCCATTCTCATAGCTGTTTCAATTGCCTGTGTTCTGTCAACTACAACATCAAATTTCCCTTCAAGTCCCACCATACCCTCAAGTATGTCCTTAACTATCATCCATGGTTCTTCTGACCTTGGATTGTCGCTTGTAACTATACAAAAATCAGATAATTCGCCTGCGACTTTTCCCATTTTGGGACGCTTAGTTTTGTCCCTGTCGCCTCCGCATCCGAACACTGTTATTGTTCTGCTCTTTGCATAGCCCTTTACAGTTTTTATTATATTCTCAAGCCCGTCAGGCGTATGAGCATAATCAATCATCACCGTATACTTTACAGGAAGGGGAACAACCTCTGCCCTGCCCTTTACTCCCTGTGCAAGGATAAGACCTTTTTTAATATCCTCAATATCTATGCCAATAGAAAGGCATGCACAAATTGCCGAAAGAGCATTGTAAACTGAAAAATATCCCGGAATTCCGAGCCTTATTTCATGTTCTTCTCCATTATATTTTATAGTAAATTTTACACTTCTTTCAGATAGCTTAATGTTTTCCGCTTTAATATCAGCATCATCATTTACAGCAAAGCTCGTAATGGGGGCAACTGCCTTTTTTGCAATCACCTTGCCCCACATATCATCCGTATTGACACAACCTTTTTTACTCTGTGCAAAAAGCTTCGATTTTGTATCACAGTATTCTTCCATTGTATTATGAAAATCAAGATGGTCTTGTGTGAGGTTTGTAAAAATACCTGTTTCAAACTTAATCCCGAAAACCCTTGAAAGAGCAAGCGCATGAGATGAAACCTCCATTACCACATGGGTAATACCGCTTTCCTCCATGGTTTTTAAAAGCTTGTGAAGGTCAGCTGATTCAGGTGTAGTTCTTCCCGTTTCAATAACCTCATCACCTATCATATTCTGGTTTGTTCCGATAAGACCGGTTTTTATTCCGACAAGGTCAAGAACCTTCTTTATGAGATATGTTACCGTAGTTTTGCCGTTTGTTCCTGTGACACCTATTATTTTAAGCCTTGAGGCACTGTTACCATAGAAATTTGCGGCAGCGGCAGAAAGACCCATTCTCGTGTCCCCTGTAAAGACTATCGGTATATCTGCCTTGCCTTGGTATTCTTCACACAATATGGCGGCGGCACCATTTTCAATTGCTTTGTCAATATAGAGATGTCCGTCTGTCTGATAACCTCGCACCGCAACAAAAAGGGCACCTTCTTTTACTCTCCTTGAATCATATTCGATTGTTCTGATTTCTTTATCCTCTCCGTTTATTGTACACGGTATATTCCTGAGAATTTCACTAAGTTTCATTTTGTGCCCTTCCTTTCAAGGTAAATTATTCAATACTTTCATGTCTGAACTCAACGTATACTATAGTTCCTGCGGCAACCGCTGTGCCCGGAAGTGGATTTTGGCTTTTTGCAAATGCACCACCTGTATAATCTGCCTTGCCCGGCCCTGAAACTTTAAAGTTGAGTGACGAATTTGCAAGTGTAAAATTACAATCGGAAATGCTCATATTACTTAAATCCGGAACAGTTACCATCATTTGCCCTTCTGCTGACTCTGTATAAAGTATTCCCACAGAACCTTTTGATAATCCCATTCCCGGTTTCGGCGTCTGATCCAAAACCGTTTCTCCGTTACCTATTATCTGATATTTCAGCTCTTTTGAGGTCACCAGATTTTTAGCCTCGTTAACTGTTTTTCCACGTGCTTCAGGCATTATTACATCGGCGTCCTTCATCTCTTCATCTGTGTACTGAGGTTCAACCCCCATATATCTCAGAGAATCTTCTATTATACTTCCAACTACGGGTGCGGCTATCATACCGCCGTAGTAATTACCTCCCTTTGGATTGTCAAGCAGAACTATAACAGCAAGCTGCGGATTATCGGCAGGTGCAAATCCCACAAAAGAAGCTACATATTCGCGCGAACCACGGGGCAGCTTTTCCGATGTCCCTGTTTTTCCTGCAATACGGTAGCCTGCGACGTATGCATTTCTTCCGCCGCCCTCAGAAATAACACCCTCGAGGATCCCACGCATTGTTTTGCTTGTTTCTTCGGAAATTACCTGACGTACAATTGTAGGCTCAACATTTTTTGTTATATTGCCCTTTGCATCAACAACCTGCTTTATTATATACGGTTTCATCATGTACCCACCGTTGGCAATGGCACTCATTGCCGTTATCATCTGAAGGGGAGTAACCGTAAAGCTCTGCCCAAATGAGCTTGTTGCAAGGTCGATTGTTTTCATGTCCTCTTCTTTATGATAGCTTCCTACGGCTTCGCCCGGTAAGTCAAACCCTGTTTTTTCCGTAAAACCAAATGCCTTGAAATATTTTGAAAAGTTATTTATTCCAATATTTAATCCAATATCTATAAATGCCGGGTTGCAGGAATTGTAAACAGCCTGTGTAAAGCTCTGGCTGCCGTGCCCTGCTGTTTTATGACACCTTATGTTCCATCCTGATACCGTTTTTGAACCTTTGCAGTAAAAAGAATCATTCAGCGTTGATGTTCCTTCATCAAGGGCAGAGGATGCAACCATCGCCTTAAAAGTTGAACCCGGCTCATACGTATCAACAACCGCCTTGTTCCTCCAAATTTTATTTAGCTCGTCTGAAAGCCTTTTTGTATATTCATCACCCTCAAGGATATCAATCTCGCTTTTTACGGCTTCGTTTGTTATTGCCATGGGATTATTCAAATCATAATCGGGTTTTGTTGCCATTGCAAGTATTTCACCTGTTTTCGGGTTCATTACAATTGCAGCTGCCCCGTCAACAGCCTGATTTTCAATCCATGCATTTTCAAGGTGCTTTTCCGCAAAATGCTGTATGACCTCATCAACACACAGAACAACATCACTTCCCTCTACGGGATCCTCATACTGCTCATTTTCATAGGGCATATCAAGTCCGTTTGCATTTTTTGCTGTTCTTATTCTGCCCGATATTCCCTTTAATTGACTGTCATAAACAAGCTCAACGCCGCCAAGCCCCTGATTGTCTGCTCCTGTAAAGCCTATAATATGTGATGCAAAGGTGCCGCCGGGATAATATCTTTTTGTGTCCTCATCAAGCCTAATTCCCTTGAGATTTAATGATCTTATTTTCTCAGCATCCTCTTTTTCTACTTTCTTTTTGACTATTTCATAATAGCTGTTTTTCTGTGTTTTTTCATAAATTGTGTCATAGTCCATCTTTAAAATTTCAGATAGTGATGAAGCAACTTCCTGTGCATTTTCGGCTTTCTGTATTTCAACGGGAACAACGCACACCATTTCCGCACTTGCACTCTGCGCTAAAACCTTGCGGTTTCTATCATAAATCGCTCCTCTTTTAGGGCTTACAAGGCTGTCCCTTGTCTGCTGTTCTTCCGCCGAAACACGAAGCTCTGGACCACGTATCAACGTCAAATACGCAGTTCTTACCGAAAGAATCCCTATCAACGCAAGAAATATAAAGTAAAAGGCAATCATGCGCCTGTGAATATTAACCTTTTTCTTACCCATAATGCCCTCAACACCTCAATATAATATTCGATTTCTTATCTGCACAAAAAACTCCCGGCAAAATTTTTGCAAAATCCTACTCAAGAGCTTTTTCATCCTACATTATATTTAATATATAGATTGTTTTAGCCGAAATATTCCATAACTCTTAAAAGAGTTCCCTGTATTGATGCAAAAAAACTTTTTGAGTTCTTTTGAACACCCTCGGCATAATCAGCATTCTGCATATCAATATAAACAAGCTGATGCTTTTCCGGAGTTTGCATACCAAGCTCATTAGTAGCCTTTTCAGTAATACATTTAAGGTCAATCTTCTGCTCAAGCTCACACTGCTTTCCAACTACCTTGCTGTTTATTGTTTCATAGTTTTCCTGCAACATATTAAGCTTTTCACTCATTTCAGTTATGTATGCATTTCTGCCCAAAAGGCAGAATGCCAGTACTGTAACAGTAATAATCGAAAGAAGGTTACTTGCCGTTCTCTTTTTGTTTTTCTTTACGTTCTTTTTTACAACGCGACGCGACGTAACAACTTTTTGCTCATACTTGTATGCACTTGTTCCGGAAACTGGTACGCGCATTTTTAAAACACTCCTTAAATTTTTTCTGCTACACGAAGCTTTGCGCTTCTTGCACGCGGATTGGCCGCAAGTTCTTCTTCCGTAGCAACTACGGGTTTTCTTGTAATTAATTTTATCTGCGGCATTTTGCCGCAAGTACAAATAGGAAATTCAGAGGGGCATACACAGCCCTTAGCCAAAGATGCAAATGTTTTTTTAACAATTCTGTCCTCTAACGAATGAAATGTAATTATTCCGATTCTGCCGCCTGTTTTAAGAAGGCTTACTGCATCCTTTACAGTGTTCTCCAATATCCTCAACTCTCCGTTGACTTCAATTCTGATTGCCTGAAATGTTCTCTTGGCGGGATGAGGACCATCGGCTCTGGCACCTTTTGGAATAGCCGCTTTGATTATTGACACAAGATCACCTGTTGTTTCTATGGGCTTTTCCTCTCTTGCGCTTACAATAAACTGTGCTATTCTTTTTGCCCATCTCTCCTCACCGTATTTAATAATAACAGTGAAAAGCTCATCCTCACTATAGGTATTTACTACCTCTGCCGCATCAATATCCCCTGATTTGTCCATTCTCATATCAAGGGGCGCATCATTCATGTATGAAAACCCTC
>CAZUVQ010000054.1:0-12712 GCA_964623915.1 uncultured Oscillospiraceae bacterium | reverse complement strand
GCGCCTGTGTCATAATCCCGAGATTATCCGCATAGATATCAAAAAACTGCGATAATGGCAAGGGGTTAATTCCGCGGCCGGCTTCTATTGTGTAGCTTGGTACATTGTAATCCTGAATAACCCAGTCCTTATACCCAGCAAATGAGGATTCATATGGTACATCAGATATGTCATATCCGCTGACTCTTGCAAATTCCTGAGCTATTTCAAGTCCGCGCGGCGGTACCTTGTCAAGGAACTTATAAAAGATAACTGCGCCTTGTGTATGGTATGATAAGGTCAGGTCAAATACCTCTGTGTTTGTATAATCATACATAGCACGGCTTTCCTGCGCTGACAAAACAGAAGGACCTACATAATCTCTTGGTGCTGGTGAAGTAAACCCTTGTTCAAACTTTATTCTGCGTGCGTCTTCCCATAAAGCAGGGTAACTGAGGTTTGTATCAATCCCCACAATATTTGCTTTCCAACCTGACGGGAAGGGGATTGATGGGTAGTTGTTTGCTATTCTCTGTGCTTCATCAAAAAAGGTGCCGGTTACAACACCGTTTACAAGATCAACCCCATCAGGGTTTACAAGAGGAACCATATGAAGCGTTGCACCTTCAAAAAGATCCACTGCTTCCTCTCCTCCTATCCTGTCTGCCCGTGAATAAGCCATAGCATAACTTTCAAGGAAAGTAAGCACAAGCGGGGTTGTTATCCACTCATTTGCATGATGGGATGCGTTTATCAGAACTTTTCTGTCGCCTGTTCCCATTATCATATTGATAAGTTGATTCCCCATAACCGAAGTTCCTATCTGTCCTTTTCTTATAAACGGATATCTTTTAGCAAGCCCATCGGTAACAAGTGATGTTAAAATGTATGTGTATGAAATATTTGAAGGCACAACTCTGTATCCGAATGGTAATACAATTGTTTGACCTACCTGAAGCCCTGCCGAGTCTACACCAGGGTTTGCTGTTGAAATGGCACGTGCTGAAGTACCATACCTCTGGGCTAAGCTCCAGAATGTATCTCCCTGTCTTATCGTATACATTACGTATCC
This sequence comes from uncultured Oscillospiraceae bacterium, assembly GCA_964623915.1. Lineage (GTDB taxonomy): Bacteria > Bacillota > Clostridia > UMGS1883 > UMGS1540 > CAZUVQ01. The sequence continues at coordinate 11,661 of CAZUVQ010000054.1, read as the reverse complement.
TCTTATGTAATTATATATGTATCTCCATGTGGCGTCATCTGTTCTTCCTGTCGGAGATAATCCGAAGTCTTTCTGAAAGTTTCTCAAAGCCGCCTCTGTTTTAGGGCCGAAAATGCCGTCTATGTTGTCTAAATATCCGCTTCTGAAAAGGCCAAGCTGCAAAAGCTCAACATATGCACCTCTGTTGCCAATACCAAGCATTACCATAAAAATTCCTCCTTATTATTTAATAAGATTCAATACGTTATCCTCAGGATTTTGTTCTGTTCCTGTTACATGAGTATAGCTGTCAGGTACTATTCCGACAATAACTGTTTCTGCAATGGGTATTTGAGTTACGATTGAAGCAGTTTTTGTGGCAATTGGCAACAGAACCGACACGCGGCAATTCACATTAAGATATATTTCATGCTTCGTCTGGTTTATCCCTCCCGAAGAAAAGCGGTTTTCAACACCTATTTCTGTATATCCGACAGGTATCATGCGTATATTGATTTTCGGCCCTATACCTGAAAGCAAGCTCTGCCCCATAAAGTTTCCTAAAGGTAGTTTGACGGTTAAATCATTTAGGGTTGAAATCCTTTTTTCTATCGCTGTTGTCAGTACTGACTTCAGGCTGTTTATTGCTATAATATTAGAAGTAACAGCGGTGATATTGTTGTCCGCATTTTTCTGGAAAATTATCAGGTCATCGTACTTGGTTCCCGTGTCTGCCATGACATCATTCACCGCATCAGCTATGGCACGGGTAGCTACGCTTTTTGCTCTTGATTCAGCAACTGATTCAATAGTGGGACGTACTTTGTGTTCAAATAAGGATATTCCGTAAAAAAGCAATGCCGCCACAATGATGAGAAATAAGGGCAATCCCCATCTGTGGCGGCGGTAACGATATTTACGCATCACATCACCGCCTTACAATAATAATATGCAAAAAGCCGTAAATAGTGATACAAAAAAAACCGGCAGAATTTTCTGCCGGTTTTTTAAGGTGTAATGTTACTCCCTATCTTTAATGTCAATATCACAAAGCTTAATTTTCACTTATTAATTTCACTTCTTCCAATGTGGGCATTGCATTTATTGCACCACGGCGCGATATGCATATCCCTGATACCTTTGATGCGAAAAGGGCATATCTCTTTGCATCGGCTATTGTTATATGCTTTGGGGATTTTCCTTCATTTGATACCATATACAAAAAGGCTCCCATAAAAGAATCTCCCGCACCAGTTGTATCTATAACTTCAACATCCATTGCGTCAACCTTTATCTCACCCTCATTTGTTGCAACATAGGCACCATCAGCTCCCATGGTGATTATCACACAGGAAATACCCCTGCCGAGCAATTCTGCTGCGGCATCTTGCGGTGTTTGACAATCGGTTAAAAGATTGATTTCCTCATCTGAAATTCTAATAATATCAACAAAGGGCAGTATACTGCGCATTTCTTTTATGGCTTTTTCACGGGATTGCCACAGTGGCGCCCTGTAGTTTGGATCATACGATATATATGTACCATTTTCCGAGGCAACTTTTAAAGCGTGCAAAGTCGCACTTTTTGCCGGCTCATCTGTAAGTGACAAAGAACCTACGTGAAAAAAGAAACTGTTTAAAATTAAATTTTCATCAACCTCGTCCTTTGTAATGCAGGTATCGGCACCGGGTTTTCGTGCAAAGGAAAAACTCCTGTCCCCACTTTTTGAAAGTGATACAAATGCCAACGTAGTAAAAGCATTTGTATCCTGTATAACAGAATCTGCATAAATCCCATGTTTCCTTATCGTTTCAATCAGGAATTTACCGTGCATATCGTCGCCAACTTTTCCGATAAATGCCGCCTCTCCACCAAGCTTTTTTACGGCTGCTAACACATTTGCAGGAGCTCCGCCGGGGTTTTGTTCAAAAAGCCGCATGCCCTGCTCTGATATACCTGCAAATGTAAAATCAATCAGTATTTCTCCTAAAGCTGTAACATTAAATTTTTTCATTGAAAGACCTCCTAAATATCCAGAAACATTTCCCCAATCTTATATACATCACCTGCACCCATTGTAATTATAAGATCTCCCTGCTTCGTGTTTTGCCTAAGATATTCGGCACACTTCTCAAAGCTGTCAATATAAACAGCTCCTTCTATTGCACAAGCAAGCTCACGTGAGCTTACAATACCTGTATCCTTTTCCCTTGCCGCATAAATATCTATAATAACAGGCTTAACACTGCAAGAAAGTGCCGTTACAAAATCGGCATAAAGAGATTTTGTTCTTGTATATGTGTGCGGCTGAAATACACAATAGATATCCTTTACATCAAGTCCTTTTGCCGTTTTTAATGTTGCCTCTATTTCTGTGGGGTGATGAGCGTAGTCATCAATAACCAATACCCCGTTTTTCTCACCTTTTTTTTCAAACCTTCTGGAAACTCCCGTATAAGCTACAAGACCTTTTGCAATAGACGAAAATGGCAAGCCTAAATACCTTGCAGTTGCAACAGCACACGTAGCATTCAAAACATTATGTGCACCTGCGACAGATAGCCTGACTCTGCCAAGCAGTTTTCCGAATTCAAATATGTCAAATTCACCGTATCCCATGCAGTTAAATGAAATATTATCTGCAAAATAATCTGCTTTTCCTTCTTTTGAGCATGTGATTACACTGCAATTTGCACCCTTTACAGCTTTGCGAACATTCTCATCATCAAAATTTGCTACAACCGCACCGTCCTCAGGAGGAAGCGATGCAAAACTGCGAAAGGTTTCTATGATATGACTAAGATCTCTGAAATAATCAAGATGATCCTCTTCTACATTTAAAACAACACTGATAAAGGGGAAAAACTTCAGAAAGCTCTGATGATATTCGCAGGCTTCACATACAAAATATTCACTTTTACCTACACGTATATTTCCGCCAATTGAAGCAAGCTCACCGCCTAAGGAAACTGTAGGGTCACAGCCACAGGCCAACAGTACATGAGTAAGCATAGATGTTGTTGTTGTTTTTCCATGAGTTCCCGCAACCGCAACAGAATATTTGTATGCTTTCATTACGGCTCCCAATAATGCCGCGCGGTCAATAACAGGGGCCCCACTTTTTATTGCAGCCTTATATTCCTCATTATCAGGTTTAATTGCTGATGTATATACTATAAGATCAAACTGCCTGTCAATATTTTCTTTTTTTTGCCCTATGTTAATCTTAGCACCCAAAGACCTGAGGTGACTTACAAGATGGGATTCATTTGTATCTGAACCAAAAACAAAAAACCCACGGTCAATTAAAATTTCAGCAAGACCGCTCATGCTGATACCACCTATTCCCATGAAATATATGCTTCCTCCACGGGGCAGGCTGCTTATATTAAAACTGTTCAAAAAACTACTTCCTTTCGATGAAAACAAAACAATCCATAACTATCTAATATATATTATACACCATTATTTTTGAAATTCCTATAGTTATTTAAAAAAAAACTTGAAATTCTTATAATTCTTTGATAGAATGAAAATATAAGAATGGGTTAGCCTATGGACATAGGCAATACATACACAGGGAGGCGTTAATAACATGGAAATCACGGATATTCGTATCAGACGGATGAACTCTGAAGGTAAGATGAAGGCTGTGGTATCAGTGACGTTTGATGATGCACTTGTAGTTCATGACATAAAAGTAATCGAGGGTCAAGAAAAGGTATTTATTGCTATGCCCAGCAGGAAAACTCCGGACGGCGATTTTAAGGATATAGCACATCCTATCAACGTCGCTATGCGCGAGAAACTACAGAGTTCTATTATTGCTGCATACGAGGCAAGCTGCGAGGCAGCAGTTCCCCAAGCGCAGCCGGAATAAGGTTACGCAACAAAAAAGGCAAGTTCGCTTGCCTTTTTTAGCGCATTTAAGCTTTTTTAATAAAGTTTACATAAGCAAAAAAATAAAAGCACATTCTAAGGGAGGAAATCTAAAATGATAACACATGGTAAGGACATCAAAATTTTTGCCGGAAATTCAAACCGCGCTCTGGCAGTAGGAATTGTTGATGCTCTTAAGAAGAAGGTAGCTGAGTACAAGATAACTGAACTGACCTCGGGCGAAATACGCATAGGCGAAATATCTCTCGGCAAATCCGAAGTCGGAAAATTTTCCGACGGGGAAATTTATGTCAACACAAACGAAACAGTTCGAGGCAGTGATGTTTTTATAGTTCAGTCAACAAGCGAACCTGTAAATGACAATTTAATGGAGTTGCTTATTATGATTGACGCTTTTAAGCGGGCATCTGCGGGCAGAATTACTGCAGTTATTCCATACTACGGCTATGCAAGACAAGATAGAAAGGCAAAGGCACGCGATCCCATTTCAGCAAAGCTCGTCGCTGACCTTATCGCCAGTGCCGGAGCAGACAGAGTGCTTACAATGGATCTTCACGCACCACAAATTCAGGGTTTCTTCGATATTCCCGTTGACCATCTTTTAGGTGTTCCCCGCCTTTATCCTTACTATAACAAAAAATTTAGGGATGATAGGGAAAATGTTGTAGTTGTTTCTCCTGATTTCGGTAGCGTTACACGTGCAAGAAACTTTACAAGGGGCTTTGTGGCTCCCATTGCTATTGTTGATAAACGCCGCCCAAAGCCAAATGTATCAGAGGTTATGAATATAATAGGTGATATCAAAGACAAAAAAATAATATTGGTTGATGATATGATTGACACTGCAGGTACCATATGCCATGCTGCCGAGGCTCTAATAGACAGAGGTGCGGTAGAAGTATATGCTTGCTGTACACATCCAGTCCTGTCAGGCCCCGCTATTGAAAGAATTGAAGCCTCCCCTATAAAAGAACTGGTTGTTCTTGACACAATTGCTCTTCCCGAGGAAAAATTAATTGAAAAGATAAAAGTTTTATCAACTGCAGACCTTTTTGCAGAGGCTATTAAAAGAATATATGCCGATATTTCTGTAAGTCCATTGTTTGTTTGATATAAATTATTAGCTTTAATAGTAACGTTACGGTCAGTAAATGCCAGGCATTTACTGACCGTTATTGATTGTACTGATGTCAGTACTTTTTTATTTTTTTTACCTTGACCGTTTACATTGGTTATGATAAAATTGTTTTATTCATAAAGCATGAAAAGAGAGATTTATATGAGACGGAAATCAAAAGAAATTATAATAGGGAATATCTTAATCGGAGCAGATAATCCCATTGCCATACAGTCAATGACAAATACTGACACGCATGATGCTGAAAGTACAGCCCAGCAGATTAATGAGCTGCACGATGCCGGTGCCCACATAGTGCGTTTTACTGTGCCTGATGAAAGTGCCGCCAGGTCTGTTTCCCGAATTCGCAGCCTTACAAAAGCGGCTATTGTTGCGGATATTCATTTTAATTATCGCATAGCTCTCATGTGTATAGATGCAGGTATTGATAAAATCCGCATAAACCCGGGAAATATTGGTTCACCCGAAAGAGTCCGTGAGGTTGCGAAAAAAGCAATTGATGCAAAAATACCAATACGCATAGGAGTTAATGCAGGCTCCCTTGAGGCGGAATTTTATAAAAAATACGGAAAAACTGCCCGTGCTATGGTTGAGAGTGCAAAATATCATGCCTCACTTTTGGAAAACGAAGGTATGACCGATATTGTTTTAAGCCTTAAGGCCTCTGATGTGAGAAGAACTGTTGATGCATACAGACTTATTGCAAAAGGTTGTGATTATCCTCTGCACGTAGGCATTACTGAGGCTGGTACCTCATACAGCGGCATAATAAAATCCTCCGCCGGCATAGGTGCCCTTTTACTTGATGGTATAGGTGACACAATAAGGGTTTCGCTTACGGACAACCCTGTCGAGGAAGTAAGGGCGGCAAAGGCATTGCTGTCAGCTCTTGATTTAAGAGAAGCACCGCAATTAATATCCTGCCCTGTATGCGGCAGATGCAAATATGACCTGATAAGTGTTGCAAAAGCGGCGGAGAAATACCTTGAAAAAACCGACAAACCTATAAAGGTTGCAGTTATGGGCTGTGCCGTTAACGGCCCTGGCGAAGCTTCTGAAGCTGATATCGGTGTTGCAGGGGGCAACGGCAATGCCATTATTTTCAGAAAAGGCAAAATAGTAAAAACAGTTGCTGAAAAGGATATAATTACTGAGCTTTTTTCAGAAATCGACAAAATTATAAAGTAAAGGATATAATTATGCAGGAGAAAAAAATACAAACGGTATTCTCTGAAGTCCGCGTGCCAGAGGAGCTTGCCACGTGTGTTGTTAAAGGAATAAAAGTTAATACCGATGAGCGAACATTAAGTTGTTTTATTTTTTTAAAAGAAGTCCATCCCATTAACATTGTTAACTCTTTTCGTGTATCTTTAGTTAAAGCATATCAGCTTAGCGACCTTGATATTCGTTTTGAGTTTTCACCTGAAAAGGCAATGGAAAACTTTGATAATTACAAAGAGTATATAGAAAATGAGCTTTTTGTAGAAGCTCCTATTTATAAATATATATTAGAAGGCAGTATATGGGAAACAAGCGGCAATGAGCTTAAAATAACTCTTCGCCACGGGATGGAAGACTACATAAATAAAAATAAAACTGCAACGAAAATTGAAAATATCATGAAAAGAAGCAAAATAGTGCTTTCTGTTGTTTTTGAATCAGATCCTGAAGAAATTGTGCATACCGAAATGCCAACCTATTATATTCCCGTTCTTAACACAAAAACCGATAGCAAGACCGAAAAACCATTGTTTTTATTAGGAAAAAGCATAGATGGTGAGCCAATGAATATTTCAGAGGTACGTAATGACAGCGGAAGGGTTATCGTTGAGGGTGAATTATTCTCTCTTGAAGCTCGGGAAATAGGCAAAGGAAAGGTTCTTGTAATTTTTTATGTTTCCGACTCAAGCGGTGCCGTTATATGCAAATTTTTCTCGACCGTAGAAAAGTTTGAAAATGTTAAGGACGATTTTAAAACGGGTATTAATGTTAGGGTGCGGGGAGATGCCGAGTATGACCGATTTGAACAAGACCTGGCTATTTCTGCACGCGATATAAATAAAATCGAAAAGCAGAAAAAAAAGGATTTATATAAAGTGCGCCGAGTTGAGCTTCACGCTCATACACAGATGTCTTCAATGGACGGCATGGCAAGTGCCGCATCGCTTGTAAAGCTTGCAAAACAATATGAGCACAAAGCAGTTGCCATTACAGACCATGGTGTAGTTCAGGCTTTCCCCGAAGCATTTCATGAAAAGGACAAAAGCATTAAAATATTGTACGGAACTGAAAGCTACTTTGTTAATGACTGTGACACTCTTATATACAACGGAGGAGACTACCCTCTGAACGGCGAAATGGTTGTTTTTGATATCGAAACCACAGGTCTTTCAAAGCTAACAGAGGAAATTACGGAAATTGGCGCTGTAAAGATAAAAAATGGTGTCATAACAGAGAGGTTTTCAACATTTGTCAACCCCTGTAAGCCCATACCCCAAAAAATAACTGAATTGACGGGAATTACCGACGTTATGGTGCAGGATGCCCCCCTGCCGTTTGAAGCAGTCACTTCATTTATGGAATTTTGTGAAAATCTACCGCTTATAGCACATAATGCAGGGTTTGATACCGGCTTTATAAAAGAAACACTACGCAAAAACGGGGATATGCGAGCAATTGTCTTTTTGGATACTCTTGCCCTTTGCCGCAGTATTGTTCCAAAAAAGGGCAGATATAATCTTGATGCTATGGCACGCCATTTCGGCATTGCAAATCCCGCGCACCACAGGGCGGTAAATGATGCAGAGGTCTGCGCCGCGATATGGGATAATTGCGTCCGTATTCTTACGGACAAGGGCATTGCCTCTCTTTCAGATATAGATGGGGCAATAAAAGAACATACGAATATATCAAATCACAAGCCGTATCATGCTGTTATTTTCGCAAAAAATCTTGTGGGGCTTAAAAATTTGTACAAGCTTATATCCCTCTCACATTTGAAATACTATAAAAGGACACCACGCATTCCAAAAAGTGAGTTTTTAAAGCACCGTGAAGGTCTTTTAATAGGTAGTGCATGCGAAGCAGGTGAGCTTTACCGTGCGCTCTTAGAAGGCGCCGATGAAAGCAAGGTTAAAGCTCTGTGCGAATTTTATGATTACTTTGAAATTCAGCCCGTTGGAAATAATATTTTTATGGTTCGTGACGGCACTTTAAAAAGTGAGGAAGAAATAAAAAGGCTTAACAGGCAGATTTGTGAGCTTGGTGAACAGTATGGCAAGCTTGTTGTAGCAACGGGAGATGTTCATTTTTTAAAGCCGGAGGACGAGGTGTACCGCCGCATACTCATGGCTGCAAAAGGATTTTCTGATGCTGATTTACAGGCGCCTTTATATTTTAGAACAACGGCAGAAATGCTACATGAATTTGAGTATTTAGGGGAAGAACTTGCATATCGTGTTGTAGTTGAAAACACAAACAAAATTGCGGATATGATTGATGATATAAGGCCTGTTCCCGAGGAAAAATGCCCTCCTGAAATTGAAGGCTCTGCCGAGGGGATAGAAAAAATGTGCCGTGAAAAAGCAACCGAAATATATGGTGACCCTCTTCCGGAAATTGTTGAAGCCCGCATGAAAAAAGAGCTCGAAAGCATTATTAAGCATGGGTTTGCAGTAATGTACATGATTGCGCACAAGCTTGTAAGAAAATCTCTTGAGGATGGTTATCTTGTTGGTTCTCGTGGAAGCGTCGGCTCCTCATTTGTAGCTTTTTTAACAGACATAACAGAGGTTAACGCCCTTCCACCGCACTACGTTTGTCCAAATTGCAAAAACTGTGATTTTATTACAGACGGCTCTATTGGCTCCGGTTGTGATATGGCTGACAAAGAGTGCCCAAAATGCGGTACTTTGTACAAAAAGGACGGACATGATATTCCGTTTGAAACCTTCCTTGGCTTTAATGGTGACAAGGCACCTGATATTGACCTTAATTTTTCGGGAGACTATCAGAGTGTGGCTCACAAATATACAGAAGTTCTTTTCGGCGAAGGACACGTTTTCCGTGCCGGCACTATAGGCACTGTTGCAGATAAAACAGCATTCGGCTTTGTAAAACACTATTTTGAAGATCGTGGGGAAACCCTCGGAAAAGCAGGGATTGCACGCCTAATAAACGGCTGTACCGGAGTAAAAAGAACAACAGGACAGCACCCCGGGGGAGTTATTGTTCTGCCCATGGGGCATGACATTCATGAGTTTACACCTGTTCAGCATCCTGCAGACAAAGATTGTTCAGATATAATTACAACACATTTTGACTATCATTCAATTGATGAAAACCTGCTGAAGCTTGACCTTTTAGGTCATGATGACCCCACTGTTATCCGTATGCTTGAAGACCTTACAGGAGTAACCGCAACAAAAATTCCTCTTGATGATAAGGATACCATGAGTCTTTTTCTTAATACTGATGCACTGGATGTTACAAAAGAAGATTTAGGCAGCGAGGTAGGCACTTATGCCGTCCCTGAATTCGGAACGAAATTTGTAAGGCAAATGCTTGTTGATACAAAACCAACCTCTTTTTCTGATTTAATCAGAATAAGCGGCCTGTCCCATGGAACTGATGTTTGGAATAATAATGCGCAGGACCTTGTCAGGAGTGGCACCTGCACACTAAAAAGCTGTATTTGTACGCGTGATGATATTATGATTTATCTGATGTACAAAGGGCTTCCCCCATCCGATTCTTTTAAAATAATGGAATCAGTTCGTAAGGGCAAAGGCCTAAAAGAGGATTGGGAGGAACTCATGCGTGAGCACCGTGTTCCCGAGTGGTACATATCCTCATGTAAAAAAATAAAATATATGTTCCCGAAAGCACATGCCGCCGCATATGTTACAATGGCATTTAGGATAGCATGGTTCAAGGTACATTATCCGCTGCAATTTTACCTTGCATATTTCAGTGTTCGGGCTGATTCCTTTGAGTATGACCTTATGTGCCGTGGCAAAGAAAAGGCTTTAGAAACTATTGCTGATATCGAAAGACGAGGCAAGGAAGCTACAGCAAAGGAAAAAGGAATGATATATGTTCTTGAAGTTTGCACAGAAATGTATGCTCGTGGCATTTCCTTTTGCCCTATAGACCTATATAAATCAGATGCAAAAAAATTTATTGAAGATAACGGATGTATAAGGCCTCCGTTAAACAGCCTTCCCGGCCTTGGTACTTCAGCGGCTGAAAGCATAGTATCAGAAAGAGAAAAAGGCACATTTATAGCAATTGACGATTTGACAACCCGGACAGGCATTACAAAGGCAGTTGTTGAAACTCTAAAAAATGCAGGCTGTCTTGACGGTATGCAGGAAAGCTCACAGCTTTCAATGTTTTCGATTTAACAGAAGGGTAGCGATTTATATGTTAGGTGTTCTTGTCAATACAGCAACCGTAATCAGCGGCAGCCTTATCGGGCTAATTTTTAATAAGGGAATACCTCAAAAATACACCAAAGCAATTATGACGGGAATTGGCCTGTGCACTGTCGCAATGGGCATACTGGGTCTTTCAGATAGTATAAATATCTTGGTTCTTATTTTTTCAATTATTCTCGGTGTATTTTTGGGGACGCTTCTTGATATAGACAAAGGTATTGAAAACCTTGGCAAATTCGTTGAAAATAAATTTAAAAGTAAAAACCGCGGTGCTTCTGTTGCCGAAGGATTTGTAACCGCATCTTTGCTTTTTTGCGTCGGCTCTATGACAATTGTAGGCTCACTTAAATCAGGTATTTCAGGTGACAACACAATGATTTTTACTAAATCCTTGCTTGATTTTATCTCATCAATAATGCTGTCAGTCAGCCTTGGTATTGGTGTTCTCGTCTCAGGGTTATTTGTTTTTGCTTTTCAGGGGGCACTGGTTCTCTTTTCCGGTATTCTCGAACCTTTTTTGACAGATGTGGCAATCGCAGAAATATCATGCGTAGGGTCTCTTATGATATTGGCGCTTGGGTTTAATCTTTTAGGAATAACAAAAATAAAGGTTGCAAATTATTTGCCCGCAATAATAATAGCCCCCATTTTTGTTTACATAATTAATTTGTTTTAGTACACACATAGCCTTTCTTAAGTTGCCGTATTTTTTCGGCAACTTTTTTTTATTAAAAAATTTTTATAAAATACCTTGACAGGCGATGTATTTTATATTATTATGTAAGTATAAAATCAAAATACATCTGGAGGGCAGTGAAATGAGTATAACATCAGACTTGATAAGAGGTCATACCGAAACAATTATCTTATCGCATTTGTTCAACAGCGACAGCTATGGATATAAAATCAACAAATCAATACAGGAGAAAAGCGGCGGTAAGTTTGAGCTTAAAGAAGCAACTTTATACGGTGCATTCAGAAGGCTTGAGGAAAACGGATATATAACATCTTATTGGGGTAATGAAACAACCGGGGCAAGAAGGCGATATTACCGCATAACAGAACAAGGCAAAAAATTATTTTTAAGTAACAAGGAAGAATGGAAAGAAGCTCAGGTAATAATTAATAATATAATTAGTTTGGAGGTTGACAATAATGAATGAAAATATTCAAAAGTACGTCGATGATTTCTTTAAGGATGTCCCC
>CAZUVQ010000053.1:0-12770 GCA_964623915.1 uncultured Oscillospiraceae bacterium | reverse complement strand
GGAATTCATTTTTTACTTGAGGACTTTAATACAATACGTGCAGGACGTGCCAATGCGGCTGTTCTTGACAAGATTTCAATTGATTATTATGGTACGGCAACACCTATTCAGCAGATAGGAACAGTTTCTGTTCCCGAACCAAGAATGCTTACAATACAGCCGTGGGATACAAATCTTCTGAAAGATATTGAAAAAGCAATATTTAAAAGCGAGCTCGGGATTACACCTGTGAATGACGGTAAGATAATACGCCTTGCATTCCCTCCGCTGACTGAGGAACGCAGAAAAGAATTTGTAAAGCTTATCGGCAAAAAAAGCGAGGATGCAAAGATAGCAATCCGCAATGTAAGGCGTGATGCTATTGAGGATATCAAGAAAAAAGAAAAGAAAAAGGAAATCACAGAGGATGACTTGAAGATAATGGAAAAGGAGATTCAAGAGCTTACAGATATATATATAAAACAGGTAGACGAAGAATCCAAAAAGAAAGAAAAAGAGATACTTGAAATATGATTTTTTTGAAAAAGAAGAAAATTTTCGGGGTTGACTATGATAATTTGCCCCAACATATCGGTATCATTATGGACGGTAACGGCAGATGGGCAAAAAAAAGAGGTCTGCCAAGAAGTGCAGGTCATGCAAAAGGAGCTGCAAACTTTAAAAAAATGGTGACTTTTTGCGGTGAAATTGGAATAAAAGTATTAACTGTATACGCTTTTTCAACTGAGAACTGGATGCGGCCGCCGGACGAGGTCGAGGCTCTTATGAAACTGCTTGACGAATACCTTGAACGTGCATATGCGGAGCTTGAAGGAAAAAACGTCAAAGTTTTGATTATCGGAGAGAGGAATATGCTTTCTGATGATTTGCTTTCCAAAGTTCAAGCGCTGGAGGAGCACACAATAAATAACACCGGCTTAAAGCTGAATATAGCCTTAAGCTACGGTGGAAGGCAGGAAATCGTCCATGCCGCCAGAGAATGTGCCAAAAAGGTAGCAAAAGGCGAAATTGCGCCGGAAGACATAGATGAACATATGATAAATTCTTATATGTATACAGTGGGGCAGCCTGACCCTGACCTTATTATAAGACCAAGTGGTGAGAAGAGAACAAGCAATTTTCTTTTATGGCAGTCCGCTTATTCGGAATACTGGTTTTCAAATATAATGTGGCCTCAGTTTTCTGAAAAAGACCTCTTGTCTGCCATAGCCGAGTATCAGGGCAGAAACAGGCGCTTCGGCGCTCTTTAGGAGGATATATATGTTCTGGAGCAGTTTTATAACAATTATTTTATTAACTGCAATAGTAGCTGCTGTGCTTCTTTTGGGAGATACGTTTTTATTTGTTGCCGTTATAGCCGCTACAATTACTATTCTTTCAGAACTTTATCGTGCATTTAACTATACAAAGAAAAAAACACTTACAATATTGGGGTTTTTGCCCCTGTTATTTGTTTTTGTAAAAGACTTTGGGGTACTGCCATGTATGCTTGTTGCCTATATTGCCTGCCTTTTTGCCGCCCTTGTGTTATTTCATGGTGATATAAGATTTAGTGACATTGCCTGTATTTTTTTTACAGGAGTTGTCGTAACTTCATTCATGTGGCATATTGTTTTGGTAAGAAGAATTCAGGATACAGGTCCTTATTTGGTTTTTACAGTTTTTATTGGGGCATGGATGTCTGACCTTGGGGCTTATATAGTAGGAAGAAAAATTGGAACTCATAAGCTTGCACCTCGGATAAGCCCAGAAAAAACAATTGAAGGTGTTTTCGGAGGCTTTCTTGGGTCAATAACAGGTTTTTTATGTTATGGCTATATAATGTCAGAGTTTTTTGGTTTTCATATTAATATATACGGCTTATGGGGGCTTGGCATTTTGTGCGCCATCACATCACAGCTTGGGGACCTTGTTGCGTCGTCCATCAAAAGAGAGTGTAAAATAAGAAATTTTGCCCACGTATTTCCGGGCTTTGGCGGCATTCTTGATATGTTTGACAGTGTGCTTCTGACAGCACCGTTGATTTATTATTTTGTTACATATTATCCTATAATATATTAAAAGTCGCATATCATAAGATTAATAAAATGTGGAAGGATTTAATATAACATAATGAAAAGAATTGCTGTCTTAGGTTCAACAGGCTCAATAGGAAAACAAGCGCTTGACGTTATAGGAAAATCCGATTCCCTTTTTGTTTCCGCTCTTGCAGCAAACAGCAATATCAAGCTTATGGAAGAGCAAATAAGGAAATTTTCGCCTGAAATTGCGGCTTTGTATGATGAAAAAGCAGCGGCGGATTTACGGGTAAGGGTGTTTGACACAAATACGAAAATCTTAGGCGGAATAAAGGGAGTTTGTGAAGCCGCATCCTTTGCCGGAAATGATATGGTGCTTACTGCCGTAAGCGGAAGCATTGGTATCATGCCAACTTTATGTGCCATTGATGCCGGTGCAGACATTGCGCTTGCAAACAAAGAAACAATGGTTTGTGCCGGTGAAATAGTAAACAGCAGGGCAAAGGAAAAAAAAGTTAAGATAATACCTGTGGACAGTGAACACGGTGCTATATTCCAGTGTATAAAAGATGAGAAAAAAAGCGTTAAAAAAATTATTTTAACTGCATCAGGAGGGCCTTTTTTCGGAAAAACACGCAAAGAGCTTGCAAATGTAAGTCCGGAAGATGCCCTAAAGCATCCAAATTGGGATATGGGTGCAAAAATCACAATTGACAGCGCAACACTGTTTAATAAAGGCCTTGAAGTAATTGAGGCGGTAAGGCTTTTTGGTGTGTTGCCCTCGCAGATAGAAGTTCTTGTTCACAGACAGAGTATAGTTCATTCTATGGTGGAGTTTTCTGACAATTCTGTTCTGGCACAGCTGGGGTTGCCTGACATGAGGCTTCCGATAGCATATGCATTAAATTACCCTGACAGATTGCCAAATCCTGCTCCTGAAATTGACTTTACGAAGGTCGGTGCTTTAACTTTTGAGAAGCCGGATACTGACGCTTTTTGCGGTTTGAGCCTTGCGTTTTTAGCAATAGAAGATGGCGGTACGAAGCCGGCAGTTTATAACGGTGCAAATGAAGAGGCAGTTTCTGCATTTTTGTGCGGCAAATGTAGTTTTCTTGATATAGCTGCTCTTGTAGAATATGCAATGGAAAACCATAAAACAATTATAAATCCGACACTTGAGGAGATAATAGAAAGTGATAAAAATGCGCGCCGGCTTGTTAATACAAGGCTTGGCACGAGGGAAAAAGGAAGGTTTTAGTTTGACAATTTTAGTTGCATTAATAATTTTTGGTGTTCTTATTTTTGTTCATGAGTTTGGTCATTTTGTTACGGCAAAATTGTTTAAAGTTAAGGTTCACGAGTTTTCTTTAGGAATGGGTCCCGCAATTTTCAAAAGGAAAAAAGGAGAAACCGATTATTCCGTAAGGCTTTTGCCCATAGGTGGTTATGTTAAGCTTGAGGGAGAGGATTTTGCCTCGGATGACGAACGCTCATTCAACAATTGTCATCCCGTCAAGAGAATAATTATACTGATGGCAGGCGCATTTATGAATGTGCTTATAGGATTTTTGTTGTTTATTCTTATATTTTCTCTTTCAAAGGAGATTAATGTACCCGAGGTTTCTAAAATAATTGAGGGTAGCCCTGCATATGAGGCAGGCATTGAGGTTGGGGACAGAATTTCAGCCATAAACGGAAATAAAATTCATATACAAAGCGATGTAACATTTGAGCTTTTTTTAAGCGGAGGCAATGAAACACAAGTTACCGCCTTGCGTGGCGGAGAAGAATTAACTTATAAGATAGTTCCCGTAAAAGAGGACGGCAGATATATAATAGGCTTTTACACAAAGACAGTGAAACCAAACTTTGGGATTGTATTTTACAACGCATTTTATAATACATTCTTTACCGTAAAGCTTGTTTATACATCATTGAAAATGCTAATAATGGGTACAGTGAGTATCACCGAAATGGCAGGCCCTGTGGGAATTGTCGGTGAGATAGGTCAGGCTGCGAAGGTTGGTTTTTTATATGTTATTGATTTTGCAGCTTTAATTGCAGTAAACCTTGGTGTTATGAATCTTCTTCCGCTTCCTGCTCTTGACGGTGGTAGGGTTGTGTTTGTTTTGCTGGAGATTGTAAGGCGAAAACCGTTAAAAGAAAATGTAGAAGGATATATTCATCTTGTAGGGCTTATTCTTTTGTTCTTGCTGATGATTATTATTACTTTTTCCGATATACTGAAACTGGTTGGTTGAAAGGATTGAAAACATGAGCAGAAGAAATGCCAGAGAGGACAGCTTCAGAATAATATTCCAATCCCTTTTAAATAAAATGGGAGTGGACGAGTACCTTGACAGTTATTTTGAAACAGTAAATCTTCCATCAGATGATGAAGAGGAGATTTTTGTTAATAACCCGTCAAAGGCTGACAATGAGTATATTAAAAAGGTTGTAGATGGTGTTCTCCACAAAGAAAAAGAGCTTGACGAAATTATTGCAGAAAATCTTGTTGGCTGGGATGTCAGAAGAATTTCTAAAGTTAGCATTGCGGCAATGCGGTTAGCATTGTATGAAATAATTTATATGGATGATATTCCAACAAATGTTGCTATAAACGAAGCCATTGAAATTGCGAAAAAGTATGACGGGGATGAGTGCGGCTCTTTTGTAAACGGTGCCCTTGGCAATGCCGTGAAAAAGCTATAAATATGATTATGGATAAAACTTTAACAGTAACACAAATAAACACTTATATCAGGCAATCCATGGATGCTGATGAAATCCTTAGGGGAGTTCTCATAAAGGGCGAAATCTCAAACTTTAAGCTTCATTACTCCGGGCATATGTACATGAGCCTTAAAGATGAAAACTCGGTTCTGCGTGCCGTTATGTTCAAAGGCAGTAATATGCGCCTTCGTTTCACCCCTGAAAACGGTATGAGCGTCATTTGCGGCGGCAGAATTTCAGTGTATGAACGGGACGGTCAGTATCAGCTTTATATAGAGGAAATGCACCCTGACGGAGCGGGGGATTTGTCTCTTGCATATGAACAGCTTAAGGAAAAGCTTTCATCAGAGGGGCTTTTTGATGAAAAAAGAAAAAAACCAATACCCAAATACCCGTCTTGTATAGGTGTAATAACAAGCGGAACGGGAGCGGCTGTACGTGATATACTCAATGTGTTAAAAAGGCGATACAGCGCAGCTGACATATGTCTTTATCCGGTTTTGGTACAAGGGGTAGGTGCTTCAGAGCAGATTGAAGAAGCCTTAGATTATTTTAACAGGACAAATAGGGCAGATGTAATAATTCTCGGAAGGGGCGGCGGTTCGATAGAGGACTTATGGGCATTTAATGAGGAACGAACAGTCCGTGCGGTAGCCATATGCAATATACCGATAATTTCTGCGGTGGGGCATGAAACAGATTTTACTCTATGTGATTTTGCGGCAGATTTGCGAGCGCCGACACCATCCGCTGCAGCAGAGCTTGCAGTTCCCGACATGGCTGAGGTTGCAGGAAATATAGAATATAATAAGGCAATGCTTTCAAGGCTGTTGATAAGTATTCTTGAAAAGTGTGACCAAAGGCTTAAAATCGCCGAAACAAAAATATCACCTAAATCACTTTTTGCTTTTCTTGACGATAAGCACTTAAGGCTTGATTCATACTATAATAACCTCGAAGCAAAGCTGTCCGGTATTTTGGTAGAATGTGAAAAACGGATGGCAGTTGCCATATCTTCTCTTGATGCATTGAGTCCGCTAAAGGTACTTGCAAGGGGTTATGCTGTTGCAGAAAAGGAAAATGGGGACACAATAAAAGAGGGTACAGACGTTTTGGCAGGCGATGAAATATCGGTTATCCTTGAAAAAGGGAAAATTGGATGTGTAGTTACAAAGGTGCACGAAAGGAGATAACATGGGTAAAAGTTTTGAAAATTCAATGGAAGAGCTTGAGAATGTTGTTAAAAAACTCGAGGAGGGAAAGCTCACCTTAAATGATTCCATAGAAGAATTTGAGCGTGGCATGGTAATAGTTCGTGCATGCCGTGAAGAGCTTACAAAAGCAAAACAAAAGGTGACGCGTGTTTTACAAAACGGAGAAGAAGTACCTTTCGGGGAGAATTTAGATGAACAATAATTTTCAATACATTAAAGAAAAAAAAGCAACAGCCGATGAATATATAAACGTTATATTTAAAAATCGGGGTACGGAAATATACCGTGCCATGGAATATAGCTTAACTGCTGGTGGGAAAAGGTTAAGGCCATTATTATGTATGCTTGCCTGCGAAGCCTTAGGCGGAAAAGGCGAGGATGCGCTTCCCTTTGCAGCTGCTATTGAAATGATTCATACTTATTCCTTAATACATGATGATTTGCCTTCAATGGATAATGATGACCTTCGTCGGGGGATACCCACAAATCATAAAGTTTATGGCGAAGCCACAGCACTTTTGGCAGGAGATGCACTTTTAACGGAAGCATTTTTAGTTATTTCGGAAGCACCATTTTCTAATGAAATCAAGGTCAAGGCGGTTAGACGGCTTGCATCAAAATGCGGCGGAATGGGAATGGTTTATGGTCAGGTTCTCGATATGAAAGGGACAAAGACGTTTGATGACCTTCTTTTGATGTATGAAAAGAAAACATCCGAGCTTTTGTCTGCGGCACTTGGGCTTGGTGCGCTTGCAGCTGGAGGTAACGGCAATGAATTTGATACATACGCAAAGTCACTCGGCATTGCGTTTCAAATAAGAGATGATATACTTGACGTAACAGCAAATGAGGAAACCCTTGGAAAATCATGCAGTGATAAGAAAAATGAAAAAATTACAGCCTTATCTTTTGTGAGTGTTGAAAAGGCACAGCTTATGGTCAATGGCTACACTGATGAAGCCAAAAACAGTATAGAATTTACAAAGAAAAACGGCGAGCAGCTGCGCCTGTTGGCGGATTATCTTATTTTGCGTGAAAAATAGGAGGTAATATGAATATTTGTCAACGTACACAAGAATATGAAAAACAGTTTTTATCAAAATATGCCTGTCTTTCGTCAAATACCCGTGGGAGGTCAGGCAATACTGAGCCTTGTGATATAAGAACGGATTTTCAGCGTGACAGAGACAGAATAATTCATTCAAAAGCGTTCAGAAGGCTAAAGCATAAAACACAGGTTTTCATAGCCCCTGAGGGCGATCATTACAGAACAAGGCTCACTCATACGCTTGAGGTAGCTCAGATTGCAAGAACAATTGCAAGAGCGCTTCGCTTGAATGAGGATTTGACCGAGGCGATTGCGCTTGGGCATGACTTGGGGCATACGCCGTTTGGGCATGCAGGAGAAAGGGCACTTCGGGAAGTTTGTCCTTCCGGATTTAATCATAATGAGCAAAGCATTCGTGTTGTCCGGCTATTAGAGGGCGGCAAAGGTCTTAATTTAACTGAAGAAGTATGTGATGGCATCCTTTGCCATACATGGGATAAAAGAGAAGCTTATACACTTGAAGGCAGAATAATCAAGTATGCGGATAGAATAGCATATATAAACCATGATATTGATGATGCGCTGCGTGGGGGAGTTATTTTAGAGAGCGATATCCCCGAGGAAGCCACATCAATTATTGGAAACAGCCATTCAGAGAGAATTGATACGCTTATAAGAGATATAATAAATGAGAGCACAGAAAAAGAAGATATAGTGATGAGTAATAATGTGTTTGGAGCAATGGAAATACTGCATGAATATCTCTTTGCTAATGTGTACAACAGCGGCTCACAGGCAAAGCTTGAAGAAGGAAAGGCTGAAAACGTGGTAAAAGAGCTTTACAGATACTTCAAAAGTCATCCCGATGAAATAGAAGTTTTTTGTGAAGCAAAAGGCGATGATTTTACAATTGAAAAACAAATTGTAGATTATATAGCAAGTATGACCGACAGATATGCAGTACATATTTATACTGAACTCTTTATGCCTAAGAATTGGAATAGATACTGATTTTGCATATTTATTATAAATGAGGGTACAATGTACACGTATCTGTCTGCCAAAAACTTTATTGAAAAAGAAGGAAATGTAAGAG
The DNA here is from genome assembly GCA_964623915.1 of uncultured Oscillospiraceae bacterium. Lineage (GTDB taxonomy): Bacteria > Bacillota > Clostridia > UMGS1883 > UMGS1540 > CAZUVQ01. The sequence goes on along the minus strand of CAZUVQ010000053.1, from coordinate 4,661 downwards.
AAATGTCGAAATAAAATGATATATAATAAAAGCATAAATAAGATTTTTCTCATAGTTTACAAATAATAATAAACAGTGCAAAGGAATGAAAAAAATGGCAGAAAGGATACCGGAGCAGCTGGTCTCGGATATTATCGCATCAAGCGATATAGCCGATGTAATAAGCAGATATACTGCTTTGAAAAGAAGCGGCAGTTCTATGATTGGCTTATGCCCTTTTCATAAGGAAAAAACTCCCTCCTTTCATGTTTCACCTGACAGACAGCTTTACTATTGCTTTGGCTGTGGGGCTGGGGGAAATGTTATAGGCTTTATCAAGCAAATTGAAAATCTTGATTATGTTGAGGCTTTGAAATTTTTGGCGGAGCGGGTAAATATAACTATTCCCGAAACGGGCATTTCTGAGATTGACAAGCAGCGCCATGAACAAAAGCAAAGAATTTATGATATGAACCGCCTGGCGGCAAAGTTTTTCAGGCAATGCCTTCTTTCGCCCGAAGGTGAAAAGGCTCAAAATTATATTGAAGGCCGTAAGCTTTACGATAAAACTGTAATCACCTATGGCATTGGATATGCTCCTGACAGCTTTGCAAGGCTCACTGATTATCTTGTGAGCAAAGGATTTCACCGTGACGAGCTTGTTGTTGGTGGTATATCAGGAAAATCACAAAACGGCAAGGTTTATGATCGTTTTCGTAACAGGCTGATGTTCCCTATTATCGATACAAGAGGCAACATTTTGGGTTTTGGCGGTAGATTGCTTGAGGGCGATGGTGCCAAATACTTAAATACTTCAGATACACCGGTGTTTAACAAAAGACATAATCTGTACAGCTTAAATTTTGCAAAAAACTTTGCAAACGGTGAGCTAATACTGATGGAAGGATATATGGATGTAATTTCGCTGTATCAAAGCGGCATAAAGAACTCGATTGCTTCTTTGGGTACTGCCCTAACAAATGAACAGGCAAGGCTTATCTCAAGGTTTGCCGGAACCGTTATATTATGCTACGATACAGATGATGCCGGTATCAAGGCAACACAGCGTGCCATTGAAGTTTTTGAAGGAATAAACGTAAAAATAAAAATATTAAATCTCCCGGACGGGAAGGATCCTGATGAATTTGTAAAAAAGAACGGTGGAAAAGCTTTTGAGGATTTGTGCCGCGAAGCTTTGACTGTTGGGGCGTATAAGCTCATGATGCTTGAGAAGATGTATGATTTAAGTAATCAGGGTCAGGTTATAGATTATGTTAACGAAGCGGCAAAAGTTCTTGCAGGCGTGGCAAATAGTGTTGAACGTGATGTTTTAACAAAGCAAATCTCTGAAAAAACAGGTGTAAAATCAATTGCAATAGAGAAGGAAACGGGTCGTGGTGCAAGGAGTAACGCAAAAAAAACCCAGCGTGAAGCTATTCGTGAATCAATAAAAAAAGTGAAAATTTCTTATAATAAAGATAAAACGGCAAAACTAATTGTTGCAGAAAGAAACCTTATTTCACTTTTATGCAGGGATAAAGCAATGTTTTTAAAATATAAAGACATGGTAGTGGGTGATTTTTTCACTGAAGAAATCCATCGTACTATTGTTGAAAAATACTCAGAGAATCCGTCAGCTGACCCATCGGTTATGATATCTGATTTTTCCGATGAAGATGCAGCACAAGCAGCTGCGGCACTCGGAATGCCCTTGAATTTTGAGGATAACCAAAAAGCAGCTGAAGAGCTAATAAGGGTTATTTCGGAAGAAAAGTACAACTATTTAATTAATAAAGCAATGAAGGAAAAAGATACGGTAACATTAAACCGTCTTATAATGGAAAAGAATAAACGATAAAGAGAGGAGGGAGCTAATTATGGCTGATGTAGCTAACAAGAAAACAATTGTAAAAGAGCTTATTGAAACAGGCAAGAAAAAAGGTGTGCTCACATATAAAGAAATTGGTTCTGCGCTTGAAGATCTTGAATTAGATCCCGAACAAATCGAGAAGGTATACGAAAGTATAGAACAACTCGGTATTGAGGTTACAGGCGATATTGATGAAGATTTAAAGGAAATTGCAACAAATGAAGAGGAAATAGATATTTCGGTTCCGGAGGGTATAAATGTTGATGACCATGTAAGAATGTACCTAAAGGAAATCGGAAAGGTTTCACTTTTGTCAGGGGAAGAGGAAGTAGACCTTGCAAAGAAGATGGGTGAGGGAGACGAGGCTGCAAAAAGACGTCTTACTGAAGCTAACCTTCGCCTTGTTGTAAGTATTGCAAAAAGATACGTGGGTCGTGGTATGCTTTTTCTTGACCTTATTCAGGAAGGCAACTTAGGTCTTATTAAGGCTGTTGAAAAGTTCGATTATGTAAAAGGCTATAAATTCAGCACATATGCAACATGGTGGATAAGGCAGGCCATTACCCGTGCTATTGCTGACCAGGCAAGAACAATACGTATTCCTGTTCATATGGTTGAAACAATAAATAAGCTTATTCGTGTTTCAAGGCAGCTTTTACAGGAGCTTGGGCGTGACCCCCATCCTGAGGAAGTTGCAAGTGAAATGAATATGTCCGTCGAAAAAGTTCGTGAAATTATGAAAATTGCACAGGAACCAGTATCACTTGAAACACCGATAGGCGAGGAAGAAGACAGTCATTTGGGTGATTTTATTCCGGATGACGATGCTCCGGCTCCAAGTGAGCTTGCCTCGTTTATGCTCTTAAAGGAACAGCTTATGGGTGTTCTTGATACCTTAACCTCAAGAGAGGAAAAGGTTCTGCGTCTAAGGTTCGGCCTTGATGATGGCAGACCGCGTACCCTTGAGGAGGTCGGTCGCGTTTTCAATGTTACAAGAGAACGTATCAGACAGATTGAGGCTAAAGCTCTGCGTAAACTCCGTCATCCAAGCAGAAGCAAAAAACTGAAGGATTTCCTTGAATAAAATATGGAAAGATCAATGACACCGCGCCTTATTGCCATATCGGAAGCAGTGGAAAAAGGCACAGCTTTGTGCGACGTGGGGACGGACCACGCTTACATACCCATTTACCTCGCAAAAAATAATACAATAAAATATGCTGTGGCTTCTGATATAAATCAGGGGCCGCTTCTGCGTGCCATGGAAAACATCCGTAAGCATGGCCTTGAGGACAGAATAAAAACTGTGCAGTCTGATGGGCTTGACAGTATTGATATGAAAGAAATAGAAACAGTAATTATTGCTGGAATGGGTGGCATAACAATTGCTGATATCATAAAAAGGGCGCCAAAAAGAGGAATCAAGTATATATTGCAGCCTATGACTATGGGTGAGGAACTCAAAAGGTTTCTTTTTGAAAATGGCTTTGCCGTTACAGGTGAGAAGCTTGCACAAGAGGGAGGGAAGATATATAACATTATTTCCGCCACAGATGGTTTGCAGGAATATAGTGAGATGGATTTATTTATAGGAAAAAAGCTTTTTGGTGATCCGCTTTTGCCGTTATATAAGGAAAAGCTTAGGGGAAAATGGGAAACAATTATAAGAGAGAGGAAAAAATCAAACAGCGCAAAGACAAATTATTATGAAATGCTTTTGAAAGGACTGGATGAATATGACAAAAATTATTAAGGATTACACGCCGGATTATTGTCACAACAATGAATATGATAATCTAACTATGGAGCTTGCTTTTGACGGCAAGTATGATTTTGAAGATTACAAAAAAAAGGTTTACAGTAAGCTTTATGACCTTCTTGGGATGGGAGAATTTACAAAGGTTGAACCCAATATTGAAATAGAATATGAAAAGGAATTTGATACATTTATTGAATATAGGTTTACCTTTGACACAGAGAGATACTGCAGGGCGATATGCCATCTCTGGGTTCCAAAGCTTTCTTTGGACAAATACGGTGTAGTAATCTGTATGCAGGGGCATTCCACCGGAATGCACATTTCTATGGGCAGACCAATTTATCCCGGTGATGATAATACCATAAATGGCGGTGACAGGGATTTTGCCCGTCAGATAATAAAAGAAGGCTATGCGGCACTCATTATAGAGCAGAGAGGTTTCGGCGAAAGAAAGAGCCCACTTTTAGATTCTGGAAATAATAAAGATACAACTTGTCTTCATGCATCTATGATAGCATCAATGCTTGGCAGAACACTTTTAGGAGAAAGAGTGTGGGACGTGTCACGGGCAATAGATGTTTTATCAGATTTCCCACAGATAGATACGCAAAAGATAGCTTGTATGGGTAATTCAGGCGGCGGCACAGCGACGTTTTATGCTGCTTGTATGGATGAGAGAATAAAAATTGCAATGCCATCTTGCAGTGTTTGTACATATAGGGATTCCATTGTTGCTATGCGCCACTGTCCATGCAATTATATACCTAAAATTGCAAAATATTTTGATATGGGTGATTTATCCTGCCTAATAGCACCGAGGCCATTTATCATAGTTGCAGGCAAAAAAGACCCTATATTCCCAAAACAAGGCGTTGAAGAAACATTTGATACGGTGTCAAAGATTTACGAAAAAGCAGGTGCACCCGAAAACTGTCGCTTGGTTTTTGGTGAAGAAGGGCACAGGTTTTATGCAGACCCTTCATGGGACGTATTAAGAAGCTTTAATGTATTATAATTAATGCCTACTGAACAAATGGTTTTGCGAAACCATTG
>CAZUVQ010000052.1:0-12778 GCA_964623915.1 uncultured Oscillospiraceae bacterium | reverse complement strand
GAGAAATTCTTCCGCCAATGCCTGTACCCTGAATGTCAGCAGAAAACGCACCTTTTGCTGCAGGAGTAGTCATAAGACCTGCGTCTATCATTGTTCTAACGTCTCTTTCAATTACTCTGCCGTTAGGACCTGAGCCTTCGGCAAACCTAACGTCAACCCCCTGTTTTTCTGCAAGTATCTTAGCTCTCGGGGAAATTGCCTCTGCCGTTTTTGGAGCATCTGATATATGAACAGCTGCAGCAACCGTCTTTTCCTGTTTTTCTGACACTTCCTCTACCGAGCTTTCAGTATTATTGGGATTAAACTCTTCAAAGCTGTCCCCTTCATTGCCTATTACGCAGACATTTAGCAGACATGGCACATCATCACCCTCATCAAAAAAGCGTGCAAGGAATGTACCCTCAAGCTTTGACTCCTCGTCAAAACCCGCTTTATCAGTTTCATAAGAGAATAAAACATCTCCTACTGCAACCTTATCTCCCACATTTTTATTCCATTTTGTAATAATACAGCTTTCAACTGACTGTCCCTGTTTTGGCATTATTATCGGAGTTGCCATATTTGTAACCAATAGCCTTTCTGGCTCACAAGATTATAATTGCTACCATCCACCTTACAGTGAGCCTTGCAAGGCGTTGAGATGGTTTATTTCAACATATTCTGCCCACCCGTTACGGGTATTGCCTGTCCTGTTTCATATTCCTGTTCCATGCAGTAGAAAATTGCCCTTGTGACATCAATTGGCAAACAACCGCGGTTCATGGGTACCTTAGCTTCATAAGCGCGTTTGATATCTTCAACAGTTTTTGCACCGGGAACTTTTCCTGCCTTAAGGTATTGAATGAATAAACCTTTTTCGGGGTCAGTCCACAGGGGACCGTCCAGAAAGTTTCCAGGACATGTGGCATTGACTTTGATGTTAAATTCTGCAAGTTCAAGAGCAAAGCTTTGTGTAAGCCCTATTCCTCCAAACTTACTGCCCGCATAAGCAAAGTTTTTATTACTGCCCGTAAGGCCTGATTTTGAATTAACCTGAACAATATCCATCATATATGAAGGGGCGAAACGGTGCTGAATTTTCATAATCGCTGCCGCATATTTAGAGCAGAGAAAATATGCATTGTAATTTACCTTTGTTACAAAATCAAGTGCCTCCAACGTCATTTCCTCAAGGGTGCCTGCTTTTACTACTCCTGCATTACTGACAAAAACGTCAATACCACCAAATGTGAGGCACGTTTCTGTAAACAAATTTTTAACGCTGTCCTCTTTTGTAACATCCACCTCAACAGATATCGCTTTGCCCTCACCGTATAGCGCGCACATTTCATTTGCATTCTTTTTTGCAAGCCGAAAATTAAGGTCGGCGATAACCATGTTGGCGCCCTCTTTAATCATTTCCTCGGCAATCCCCTGCCCGAAACCTTGTGCACTGCCTGTTACCACAGCAATCTTTTCTTCTATTCTCTTTCCTTTTCCGCCGCCGAAAGTATTTGCGCGGTAGCTTTCCGCTTCCCAGTTTACAATAAAATCTATCAGCTTATCTGAAAGAAACCTTCTTCCTCCGAAGGATTTTGTATAAACTGCTATTTTAACTGAATCGTAAAACAGGCTCATTGCAGTATCGGCATTTTTTTTAGAACTTCCCCATGCGAACACGCCAATTTTTTGCACAACTACAATCCTCGGCTTGTAACCGTATTTTTGCTTATAATCTTCTATACCTTTTTCTATCAATGAATATTGTGCTTCAATATCATCTCTGTATTCAACATATATGGGATAAGGCTTACAATAAACAATATGGTCCGGAGTGTAAGCAGATGATATGGCCTCAAACTTTTCACGGCTTTCGGAAAGCTTCATCACTGAAGCGGTTGCCGAATATGTGACAACAGATTTTCCATCCTCTAATAATAGCATTCTTATTGCCGGTACAATGCTTGCCGCTCTTTCACGGTCTGTTTGAACTGGTGAAAAATCCGGTTCTTCTAAAAGACATACCGAAAGCTTTTTTATTATTTCATCATAAGTTGATTCTATTTCATCCGGAATATCTGCGGCAACAAATATACCGTGATTTTGTAATACTATTATTTTTGAGTCATAACCTTTTTTTGCCTTAAAGCATTCCAACTTATCAAAAACCTTTTTGGCAAGTATATATCCCGGCTCTGTTTCCTCTATCCAAACAATATTTCCGCCGAGAACTTCTATCGCTTTCTTCTCCCCGCCTTTGCTGCAGGTCAATCCGTTTACAAGAGCAGGATGAAGGTGTACCACGTATTTATAAGGAAGAAGGTCATGAAGCAAAGTTTCCACACTTGGGCGTTTGTTTTCCTCTCCTTCGCAACGAGCTTTCATCATATCACGCAATACTGCAGCTTCTCTTGCCTTAGTATCTGCCGGATAGTCAGTAACCCATATCTCTGACAGCCCCCTACGGCACATTTTTACAAAACCATCGGCATTAATGGTTGCAAGTGTCGTTCCGCTCCCTTTTATATAAAGGAAGTCCTTATCTTTAAATGATGTGTTCCCACCACCTGCCAGAACATATTCGGGGTTTTTGCCGAACTTGTTTGATATGGCAACAGTTATTTCTAAACTCATACTGTTCCTCCTTATAAAGCCTTTGCTTTTTCAAGCAGATATTTTTCTGCTTCTACACACCATAAACCATTATTATTTTCAACGATTTCAGCCAATTTAGCATATAACGAATTATTCTGACCAAGTTTTTTTAAATCCGCCAACGCAATAAGAGGCATATCAATCTGTGTATAAATAAGCTTTTTGCCTCCGGGTATCTTCGGCAGATTTAAAGTTGTATCAATAGCAGCGGTGAGACCACCTACATGAGTAATCATAGCGGAAGGATTCATTAGTCCTTTTTCCATATATGAAATTGCTTCACGCATGTCATCAATATTCCCGCCGCTTGTTCCAACTATGTGAGTTGAAGCGTAATGTACGTTATAAAAGTTAAATAATGCTGAAAAAGCGGGGTCAACAGGGCCTGCAAAGAAGTTTAAACAACCGTCCTTTCCAAGGATAGAATCTCCCTGCTCAACAACCGGTTTAACGGGAGCATATACAAACACGTCGTCATAACCCTCATTTTGGCTTAATTCCATCAGCTTTTTCACAGGGTTATCAAATGAGGCGGTGTTGAGATATGTAAGCTCAACGCCGTTGCTTTTTGCTTCCTCAGGTGTCAGTATTGATGCCGCCCGTGCAAGCCTTGCATCATCAATATCTGTAACAACTATCAAGGATGGTTTTCTGTCATTATGGATTGCATAATCAATAGCGCCCATGCCCATAGGGCCAGCTCCTGCCAAAATCGCCAGTTTTCCGCCTTCCTTTATTCCCATTTCATGAACATATGAGCCTGCTTTTGTATGATAATTGGCGTTATATCCCCCTACAATACAGCTCATAGGTTCTGCAAGTGAGCCGAAAAAGAAAGCTTCTCCCCTGTATGCAAGCAAATACTTTTCCTGTATAAAAATATTCGGGATTATCACATATGTTGCATCACCGCCAATATATGGAAAAGAGTACCCCGGAGCCTTCAGGCTACCTTTATAATTTATTGCGGGCTGGATTGTAAATTTGTCACCAACCTTAAATTCATCCTTCCATCTTGAGCCGACCTCTACGATTTCACCGCAGAATTCATGCCCTATGATAACAGGATTTGTTGCAACATCCTCCGGCACTCTTTTGTGATCCGCTCCCTGAACAGCTGCCTTGTAAGATGACATACATATACTGTCTGATATAACCTTCGCAAGAATTTCATCATCCTTTATAGCCGGTAATTCAAATTCTTCAAGCCGTAAATCATTTTTACCATAAATACGTACTGCCTTTGTTTTCATTTAATCTTCCTTTCCGTTCTGCTCAAATTTATATTAATAAATAAAAAAATCTATAAGACTCTCACGTTGGCACGCCTTGCAGAATAAAGAGTTGCTTCAGGCAGGTTCTGGTCAGTTACCATAATATCAATATCCTTCAGCTCTGCAAAAGTAAAAGTCATAACACGGTTGATCTTTGTATGGTCCATAAGTACCGCTACCTGTCTTGCCTTCCTTATTATTGTTTTCTTCAGCTCACATTCATTTGCGTTACTTGTTGTAAACCCATTTTTTAGTGAGAAGCCGGAAGCAGCTATAAACGCAAGATCAATATTTATATTTTTTACAAACTCCAAGGACCCAACTCCTGATATCGAAAAGTTTTCTTTCGCCAGCTGACCGCCTACACATGTAACAGAAATATGCTTTCTGTCAGCAAGTATAATTGCAATATTGGGCGCATTGGTCATGGCAGAAATATAAAAGTCCGGCAGCTCCCTTGCAAAACTTGTGCATGTTGTACCTGCATCTAAATATATAGATTGCTCATGTTCAAGCAAAGTTACAGCCTTTCGGGAGATTATTTCCTTGCCCTTAGGATTTTCAAGCATACGGCTTGAAAAACGCTCCTCTCTTATCAGGCATTTTGATAAGGATGCAATGCTTCTTGCTCCTCCCCTTATTCTAATGATTTTTCCCTTTTGCTCCAACAGCTCAAGATCACGCCTGATGGTCATTTCAGAAACACCTAATTTTAGTGCTTCTAAATCAGAAATTTTAATTTCACCTTTTTGTTGAATATAATCGTTTATAAACTCAAGTCTGTCCTTCAAACCTTCACCTCCTTAAGTTTTGTTAATTTCGAACATATTTTGTTAGTTTCTAACATTCATGTTAACATATTACTATATTTCTGTCAAGAAAATTTCATCAAATCACTCTATTTTGTCAAAAAGCCAAAAAACCGGCTATGCTATTATGCTTTATTTATGCATCTTTACGAAAACAAAAGAAGAAGAGGAGGGCAAATGCCCCCCTCCCGGAAGATAAATAATCAGAGTATGTTTTTAGAACAGAATTAGGTGAACAGCAGTATTTTTAGTGAATGCGTTTGTTGCCATGACAAAAAGTTGTCATTTACTTATTTCATCCAAACAATCCTGGCAAATTCTCTTTCCCTTGTACATAGATATATCCTTTGCATTTCCGCAAAAAATGCATGAAGGTTCATACTTTTTCAGATAAATTCCTTCTTCGTCAACGTAAATTTCCAGAGGATCTTTTTCGTCAATTCCAAAGCTCCTCCTGATTTCGACGGGTATAACAATACGCCCGAGTTCATCAATTTTTCTAACCACACCTGTAGCTCTCATTTTTTTATTTTCCTTTCTGTTGTATGATGACATATTACCATATAATACCATAAATGTCAAGCAATTAACTGATAATTTTTTATAAAAATCCCAGTTTCTGTAAAATGGGTAACATTCAACCAAAAGTCGACATGTTATCGTACAATTATACTTTTTTTCGAAATAATTTTCGAAAATCCGAAAAAAACACTTGCAAATAACTGGAAAATATTGTAAAATAATAATGCAAATTGAATTAAAGGGAGGTCTATTTTTGAATAACCGCATTAAAGTATTGATTGCAGAAGATAATGAGGAATACGCAAACTTTTTGAAAAAAACACTTGAAGAAAATAACATGGATGTTGTAGGTGTTGCAAACGACGGCATTGAGGCCCTCAGATTGATTGACTCTTTGAGGCCGCAGATAATAACTCTTGACATTGTAATGCCCCGCTTGGACGGCATCGAAGTATTAAAACGTCTACGCACTAAAAACTCTTCACTACGTCCCTTTACAATTGTGCTTACAGGAACAAGAAAAGAACATTACCTTGAACAATGTATGCAGAACGGTGCTGATTATTTCATGTTAAAGCCCTGTGAGGCTAATGTACTTATTGATAGAATTAAGTTTCTGTGTCAGGACAGACCGTCATCAGACATCTATAAACCATCAGTTAAAGTAAATGATGAAAACATAGATATAAAGCAGGTCGAAATTGATGTTACAAACATGATTCACCTTGCAGGTGTCCCTGCAAACATAAAAGGATACCAGTATCTTCGTGACGCAATTATTATGACGCTTTTTGACAGAGAGCTTATCGGTGCTGTTACAAAACAGCTTTACCCAAAGGTTGCTTCAAATCACAAAACGTCCCCATCCAGGGTTGAAAGAGCTATCCGTCATGCAATTGAAGTTGCGTGTATTCGCGGCAGCGAAGAAAATTTGTACAAACTGTTTGGTTACACTGTTAGCAACTCAAAGGGAAAGCCCACTAACTCTGAATTCATAGCTATGATTGCCGACAGGCTGCGTCTTGGCATGAAGGTCGTCTAAGCATAAACAAAGGGCGCACCTCACTTTTGGGGAGCGCCCTTATTGTTAATTTAGAACATCCACAAATTTTACTGAATATAAATCACACATTATAGTTGTGTTAGTACTTGAATTTTCCAAAACGAAATAGTTAATTCCTACTTCAACTAATTTTCCTGCTTTGTCTATATAGGCGTTGTTAATAATAAATTCGGCTAAAATATTTCTTCCAATATTTCTTCTTAAAAAATACGGTATGTAGCCGGGTTCTGACAACATTGGCGGGCCCTCTATATCTTCTCTCATACTACCTTGAGCGACAGGATCCCTTTCTTGAGCATTTTGGTTTACCTGACTTTGGTAGGGCATTCTTGAGCTTGCTTGATTAGATGCATTTCTGTCAACCACAGGATTTCCCATCCAATTAATATTGTTTGCCATAAATAAATCACCTCATAAATTTTTTTTATTTTAAATAGTCTCAAAGTATCTCTGTGCCCTCGGGCACTTAATTATGTTTGTGCATATGCGGCGGTCGGATTATAAAAGCAATGCTGATTTATTCTTGTAAGCCAATATCCTGTTCTATTGTATGGGAAAAAATTCGGGCATTGTGGTCTGAACGGATTCATGTACCATAAAGTATCTGAAGTAGCTCCAATATGAACGCCTCCGTTGATAGCCCAGTCTGCTACTTCATAATGTATTTCCTCCGGTGTCAAAACCCAAACATTCTGTGAATTTGGAACACCTCCTATCGTTGTTTTATAGCATGAAAACTGACAAAACTGTTCAATAACCCTTCTGAGGTTTCCCATCCCCGTCCTTTGATATTCGCCATAAGGCACCCTTACACGGTTCATAACTACCGTTGCAACAGCTCGCATCCCGTCAATGCCTTCACCTCCGGCTTCACATTTAATTAATCTTGCAAAGAGTTCTCTTGTGTCCATATATTCACCTCGCTTTAATATCTTATTCCACATCAATAAAAATGTTACTGTTTTTTAATACTTAATTTATAGGTTTTCATAATAAACAATGGGGTTTGGTGCATAAAATATATTTTATGCACCAAACCCCATTGAGGAGCTGGTAATTACACCATCAGAAACGCCCCCGATTATATTTGTTCTTTTCACAAAGCCTTAATATACAAAGCTGATACAATAAATGCACCTGCTTTGTGAGCCACTATTTTATTAAATTAGTAAAGAGAGATTTTATTATACTTGCAACTTCGGCACGAGTTGCCATACCTTGTGGTTCAAAAACATTTCCGGGCTTTCCGTTTATAACTCCAGCCTTGTAAAGCTTAATTATTCCATCTGTCGCCCAATCACTTATGCTATTGTTATCGGCAAAATCAGAATAATTTCTAACAAAGGTTAATTCAAGCCCTGTAAAGCTTACAAACCTATCAATTATAGTAGTCAGCTCTTCTCGTTTTATTGGCTGGTCAGGCGAAAACATGTTATTCCCTGTACCACTTACAATACTATTCTGAGCTGCCCATGAAACATACTTGCCATAGTAAGCATCATTATTTACATCGGCAAATGTGCTTTGATAATCCTCGTTTATGTCCACTCCCCAAAGCCTGCCAAGAACCGTAACCAACATGCCTCTTGTCATACATAAATCAGGGCTGAACACTTCTGAATCTGTTCCGGAAAATAATTCCCTTGCAGTAACAAAATCGATTGAATCTTTTGCCCAGTGCTCATTAATGTCAGAAAAATATTTTTTGTTTTCCTTTAAATAATATTTACCATTATTAGTGTTGTTATTATTGCGGCGATCTTTTACAATTTCGCTGAGTGATAATATAGCTTCTTTACCGTTTTGAACAGAATATAACGCAGCTGTATTACTGTTTAAATAATTGCTATTGTAGATACCGCTGCCCGAATCAATTGGATCGCCCCTTCTTTCATTCTTTTCATTTACTGTAAGCTTGCATTTTTCACTGTCTGTTTCAGCTATTTTAATATTAAATATATTATTAGTTGCAGTAACACTGTAAGAGCCTTTATCAGATTCTTTAACTTTATTTAATGTTAATGCATTTGAGGTTTCTCCCTCTATGGCTTTTCCGTTTTTAAACCATTGATATGTAATAAGGCTACCATCTTCATTTTTTGCTTTTACCTTTAATGTTACATTATCACCCTTTTCAACATCTTTCGATTTTGAAAGGTCTGACGTAAAGAAAGGCGGCACGGATTCAAATGTTACACTTTCAAGAGAGGAATTCTTTATGTCTTCAGATATCTCTTTCTCATTAAAAGCCATAAGCTGAGGATAATAAACTTTTCCGTTAATGGCTTCTGTTTCTACCCACTCATTGGCTGTAAAATTCATACAATCTTCTGATATGGAATCCATTCCCGTCATCTGTATTGTATTTAAACCAATAATATTTGGCTCTGTTCCTTCGATTGTAGATACAGGTGAATAGCCGATACCTGTTGACTCTTGGAGTTTCCCATTTACAGTTTGCTTATAATCAGTATTGTAATAAACATTTGAAATTAAACCTCTATTTGTAACGGAACCACCTCCGCCACCAGAATTGCCAATAGCAAAACTATCATATTCCTTGCGATCTTCCTGATAATTTTCTCCAACCAACCCTCCAACAACGGAATTTTTACCGCCTGCTACATTGCCGGTAGCATAACTATCAGATATTATAGAATTTTCTTGTTCATTTGCTCCAACCAATCCCCCAGCAAAGGAATTATCACCATTAATAACATCACAATTTGCATAGGTTTTTTCAATCGTTCCCATATTTACGCCAACAAGCCCTCCGGCAGCAAAAGGATGTATGGAATCTTCTTCATTACCATCGCCTGTTACGCTTCCTTTAAAAAAGCTGCTGGAAACAACTCCGGCACTGCCCCCCGCAAGACCCCCTATACAGGAATTAAGCCCGCCACTTACCTCGGATTCTGCAAAACAATTTTCAATAGTATAAACACTCATTCCAGTTATACCACCAATAAACGAATTTTTTCCGCCAGTTACCGTTCCTTTTGCGTGGCTATTTGAAATTATATAAGGCTCATCTTCTTTAAAACCCATACTTACAGGATTACTAAGGTCATCGTCTGCTACAGCCATGCTATTTATATCTCTTTCTATTCTATTGGGAAGGGATGAACCTACTAAGCCACCTAAAAAAGAATTGTCTTTTCCTTTGATATCTCCGGCAGCATAGCAATTATCAATTGAAAACTCAAATTCAGGCCCCTTCATTCTATTTAGCTCTATGGTTCTGTTTGAGAAATTCCCTTCATCTGACTTTTCGACATCAAATAAACTATTGCTTTTTGTCAGGTATCTGTATCTATCTTCGGTATTACCAATCAAACCACCGATTACAACATAATCATCACCGGTAATATTAACCTCTGCAAAGCTGTCTTTTAGCTCATCAGAGTTTGTAGCAATAAGACCTCCTGAAACAGAACCATTTGCAATACTTATGTTTCCTTTTGCATTGCAGCCCGATATTTTGCCCGCGTTGTTTGTAACTAAACCGCCTGCATAAGAATAATCCTTCACCGTAATATTACATTTTGACGAGCTGTTCTTAATAAAGCCAAAGTTTTCTGCAACCAACCCGGCAACATAAGCTTCTTCATTTTTAGTAAAAATTTCGCAATCCGAACTGCTGTTTGTTATGCCATTGGTTTCCATATCCATGTCTTGCTCATCTATATCATCCAATAATAAATTAGCAATTGCTAAACCGCCTGCCCGAAATGAGCCGCGCCCAAATCCAATATCAGTAATTTTAACTTTTGTGTGGCAATTATCAATATTACTTCTATTAAACCCAACCAATCCACCGCAATCATCCATGGCATAAATATCTCCGGAAACCATACAGTCTTTTAGCGTTGACATATATGTTTCACCTGCTAAAAAACCGCTGTCTGAATCATAACCATATTGTTTTATACTGGCATCTTTGATTTTTAAGCTTTCGACAACTGCATTTTCTAACACCCCGAACAAGCCCGAGACTTCAAAGGGGTTATCTTCATCTATTAATATATTCAGACCTTTAATTGTTTTACCGTTACCATCAAAATTCCCTTTGAAATGATAATCATAATTGCCTATCGGAACCCACCTATGAGCGCCGATGTCAATATCAGCGGTCAATTTATATGATAATTCATTGTAATAATTTTCCCCAGAATCAGTTTGCTCTTCATTTACCAGTTTACTCAGTAGCGCAAGCTCTTCTGGTTTTGATATTTCTATTGGATCCTCAGCTGTTCCGGTTCCCTTTTCAAAGCCCTCTGGCAAATTATCCGCAAGCTGCCAGCTTGTTTTTTGATTTGTTATTGTAATACTGATGCTTGATGTTATATTTGAATCTCTATAGCTTGATGCCGTAACCTCTATAATTCCGTTTCCTTTTGCATTGATTAAACCATTTTGATCAATTGTTGCCAATTCACCACCATTTGTGATTGACCAATGTACTGTTTTATCAGAAGCATTTTTAGGATATACAGTTGCCTCCAACTGCAACAAGCCCATATTCTCATTTGTTTTATTAGCATCTGGTTTTATAATGATGCTTTTAGCTTCTGTTATTTCCAAAACAGGATAACCATCATTTGTATTTTTATTATCCGAAACCCAAGGGTTAAACTGGCGTCCTGAAAGGCTTGAAACCCCACCGTTTAAAGCATCAATAAAACTATCAGCAGTATATGTATCTTCTCCTGATTTATATGTAATCGTAAATGCTTCAGTATTATTTCCCTTCATTACATCAGATGGCAGACCGGTTATCACATCATCGCCTGAACAAATACCTCTTTTTTCTTCTATAACCGTTCCATTTATTATTTGTTCCGCATCTAAATTATAATAACTGTTATTTATTATTGAGCCTTCAGATGCAGATGCGGTAAATCCGCCTACATTTCCGTTAGCAGATGCAGATCCGGTTGAGTAGCAGTTTTCTACCCGGCTTACATTAGTGACACTATATGAAAATCCAGCTACAGCTGAATAATCCTCATCACCTGTTACATTTCCAGTAGAATAACAATTATATACATTTGAATTATCAATTTCACCGCACAAACCGCCTGCATATTTCCCAGAAACATCACCTGTAGCAAAACTGTTTATTATCTCACTATTATAACATATGGAAACCAATCCTGCTGCATTGTTACCATCAGTAATGGTAGAAGTGGAAAAACAATTATCCACAACTGAGTCCTCAGCAGATCCCACCAAACCACCTACATATGCATCAACACCATTTGTCTCACCGTTGGAATTTGAAAAATATATACCTCCTCCATAATCCATTCCTACAAGACCTCCGGTATAAAAGGTATTTGTTATTTTTACATCAGTTGTACAATAATATATTTTACCGCCATTGAAACCTGTCAATCCACCGACCACCATTTTAGATGAATTGATTTCTCCTGTAACATTGCATTTGTATATAATTCCGTTATTGTATCCTGCAAGCCCGCCAACACCAATATAAGAAGAATAATAATCAGATTCAGATTGGGTATAAATATTTACATCCAGATTTACATTTTTAATTACTGCATCTTCTCCAAGAGAGCTAAAGAGCCCACTCTCATAATTTCTTCCGTTGCCTTCAGCTCCTATATTTAGCCCGGAAATCATCTTACCGTTTCCATCAAAATTGCCTTCGAAACCCGAAATAGGCATCCACTCATAATCGCTCAAATCAATATCCTCAACTAAAGTATAATGAGCAGTCATGTAGCTTACATTGTTTGAGTAGTAAGATAGTAATGCCAGTTCTCCGGCAGTTGAAATCTGATAGGGCTGAGAAGCCGTGCCGTCTCCACCCGCAAATCCGTCTGCTTTACTGTCTTGCCAACTATCAGCAAATACACTGATGCTACTAAGTGGTAATAATAGCATCACTAAACTTAATACAAGAAATAATGCGCATGTTCTTTTCGTGTTTTTATTCATATCGTTCCTCCATTTTACTGTTTATAGTTTATTATATCACTGTTAAATGAAAAAGTAAAGATAAAAAAATAAATTTATGTTGCTATTTTTGAGTGCCCCCACTTTTCAATGATACACAACTATGTATCGTACAATTTTTAAAATAATTAAGCAAATATTAAAAATTGGTGAAAAAACCCTGACAATCATTTAGATTATCAGGGTTCGCAATTTCATGGGTTCGATGGGGCAAAAGGTGTGGATGGTTTGACGCTTACTTTTTTTGCATACGAAAACGGGGCAAAGCTCGCTTTGCCCCGTCGTGGTGCTCGAGACCGGAATCGAACCGGTACGGCTTTAAGGGCCGCAGGATTTTAAGTCCTGTGCGTCTGCCAGTTCCGCCACTCGAGCAATTGTACTTGACCATAATAGCACAAACTAATATTTTTGTCAACTACTTAAGGTGAATTTTTTACAATATTAATAAATCAAAATTAGTAAATCATAATAATACTATTTTTAGTTAAGGGGTC
>CAZUVQ010000051.1:10192-13118 GCA_964623915.1 uncultured Oscillospiraceae bacterium | reverse complement strand
AACAAAAAGAAGGTATCTGCAATATGCCGCCGATGGGATATTACAAGGACAAAAATACAGGCGAGATAATTATTATGGATGAGCCTGCAAACGTAGTCCATCAGATTTTTACATGGTACTTGAACGGCTACGGAATAAAAGCTATAGCACGGATGTTAAATGAAAAAGGTATTAAATCCGCAGCATATTATCAAAAGCAATACAACAAGAAAAATCTCGGAAGCAACAAACCGCAAATTGCATTCAAATACTTATGGGAAAACACAGCGGTGAAAAGAATATTAGAAAATGAATTTTACATAGGCACATTGATTTGTCATAAGCAGGAAACAAATAAAATCAGCAAAACACGCAAGACAGTTCCAAAAGAAGAACAGATGAGGCACGAAAACTTTGCTCCGCCAATAATATCAAAAGAGATGTGGGAGCAAGCACAGTTTCTTCTGTCAGACAAACCGAAGCGTAATGTCCGTGCCGGTAAAAATAAACCTCATCACCGATATACAGGTCTGCTGGAGTGTGAGGACTGCGGTTGCAGCTTCGTAGCACACATCAGAAAATGGCGAGATAAGCCCGACAGAATTGAATACACCTGTAACGGTTACCACCGCTACACAAAAACGTATTGCACACCGCACAGGATTGATGAAAGCACATTAGATAAGCTGATAAACAACGAGCTTATTCAAATAAAAAGTGAAGCACATAAAAATTGGGAGAGCATAGAAAATGACGTCAAGACATGGGTGGCTCAGAAAAACAATGTATCAAAAAGAATAGACGTTCTGAATAATCAAATCAACGGTCTTGAAC
Source organism: uncultured Oscillospiraceae bacterium (assembly GCA_964623915.1). Lineage (GTDB taxonomy): Bacteria > Bacillota > Clostridia > UMGS1883 > UMGS1540 > CAZUVQ01. The sequence continues at coordinate 12,305 of CAZUVQ010000051.1, read as the reverse complement.
TTGACATTGAAAAAATACTAATGGAGCGTATCAATGATAAGGAAAACCGTGCCACTTACGATAAAATGCTTGAAAAACGTAAAACAGAGATAGCTGCTTGCAGAGAGCAAATACAGAGCATAAAAAACATTGACGATACAATAAAGAAGCATAAGTCTGAAATTAAGCAGAGCATTGACTTGATTGATGAAATTGTCTCATCAGACGGTATCACAAATACGCACCTTCGAATGTTGGTGGAAAAAATACTGATAAGAGAAAAAGAAGATGGATTGTCACTAGAAATCATATTGAAAGCACCGTTCCTGCAAAAGGTAAATGAGTATGATGAAAACGGCGAAATCTCCGCCTGCTTCGTAGAACTTCATGACGGTAGCGTATAAAAAGTATTCTGAAAATATACTGATATTTGTCTGGACTTTCAAAACACCTTGTGGTATTGTGTGTTGCTGAAAGGTTGATAAAAAACGAACATACTGGAAGAATTCTGGTGCGGAAATGTGAAACCAAATGAAAAAGTCTTTAAGCATAGGACGGAATATGAAAAGTTATTAAACCTAATTGCCCGAAATGAGGAAAAATTAATCACAACACTCAACGAAAATGAAAAAGAAATATTTGCAAAGTACAGAGATTGTATGGATGAATTTACGGGGATCAGTGAATGTCAGATATTTGTTGAGGGATTCAGACTTGGAGCAAGATTTATAATTGAATGTATGAATGAAAGCTGCGGTATATTTGAGGATTTAACCTAAAATATACCGTCGTTAACTGAGTGCGGCAAAAGAGGCCACCGTAGAGCAAAATTAAGGGGTGTACCTGCCTAATTAAACGATTAGGATAGTTATAGCCCGACGTGCTTAAATCGAAAATGTGGGCGTTTTGAGGCAAGTAAAACAAAAATCACAAGCTGAATTTTCTACTGATATATGAAAAAATCCTAAGCCGCTGAGCTTAGGATTTTGTGCAGAAATGGTATATTTTTAATAGAATATTTTCAAGGGGGGTGCATGTTATCTTTTAGGGGGTGCAGCACCATCACCATCTTGTATCTGATTATATACATTCAGATACTTTTAACACTAAACTATTTTTAAACTTAAAATATGTATCACGCTCAACCAATTTCAGCATTCTATCTTCACTTTATTTCCTGTATTCTCGTTCAAATCTCGGAAAATTTTAATACTTTAGATCTGCTCCCAAGGCAAAAAAGGACAGCATCCTAAACTTGAAAATACTATCCATTAAAAGCTCAATACTAGAGTGTTTGCAAAAAAGCTCGCAAACCCTTTGTATTTTTTATGTCATAGAAAAGGAAGTTGTAAGATTAAAAGCTGAAATTGTGAAACACAAATCTTTATCTTATATTTGTAGGTTTGTCAATGATGTGTTACAAAATTAGTTAAAAAATTTCGCCATCATTGGTGAAAGCCTTTATGTAATCAGCGGGAGCGTTCCAACCTAATGGTCGCATAGAAAATTTAATTGTAGTTATAGTTATGCACTTTTAATTGTTTTTCAAAGTCATCGAATGAATAGAATGTATGTGTAGCGTAAAAATATTCGTTATCTTTTCAATGAGAGCGTTCTGCTTTGCCATTATGTCTTGGTGTATAAGGCTTAATGAGTTTATGTTGTATACCATATTTTGCAAGTGTTTTTTCGAACATTGTAAGAATGGGTTTTTGCGTGTTGGCAAGCTTTTTTGTAAATTCTAATCCGTTATCTGTTTGAACACATTTTACGGGGAATTTAAAGGCTTTTAACACATTAATACATCCATTTAGAGTATTTAAATTTATACTATTGTTGTTTACTGGTGCATTAGGATTTTTCGGGTTTGCAATATTTTCACCTTCGTTTTAGCTGAACTCGTCTCAATAAACAGTTTCGGAGTGCCTTACTTATCACCATGGGCACCATTCAATCTTAATGATTTCGCAAGAACTTTCTCAAACATCTTTTGCATACACCTTACTATTGTATATTAGTTAATCTGTTAAATTATTTCTCTTGCCTTTTTTAATCCGATTTTCGTTGCTGCCGGACCGATTAATTCATAAATAAGAGTACCACAGAGAATTACCGCTCGAATCGTTTGCCCATA
>CAZUVQ010000051.1:3480-10182 GCA_964623915.1 uncultured Oscillospiraceae bacterium | reverse complement strand
GAATGGCTTGTGATGCTATTAGAGAAAGACCGATAGCCACACCTGCTTGGGGTATTAAAGTAAATCCAATATATTTTTTAACAGTTTTTGGAGCCTTTGTAATTATTGCGCCTATAGAAGCTCCAGCAATTTTACCTACGACTCTAAAAACTATATAAATAATACCAATTACACCAATTTTAGGAAGAATAGAAATGTCTAATTCCGCGCCGGAAACTACAAAAAACATTAAAAATATTGGAGGGGTAACGTTATCTACAAGTTTAAAAATCGACATCCCCGATTCATTTGAGTTAATAAGCGCTGCTCCCATACTCATGCACAATAAAAGCGAAGACAGACCGAGTTTAGACGCAATTGCCGAGCCTAAAAAAACAAATCCAACGGTTATGATCAATCTATTGGAGTCTTTCTTAAAGAATCGGAGCGGAATATTGAAACACAATCCTAGTATAAACCCTAACACAATTGATCCGACAATTTCTAATAATGGTAAAATGGCAGTCATTATTGCAGAACTTTGACCGGGATGTAGCATGGAATTCACCATTGCCATAGAAAATCCAAAAGCCATGAGTGCTACCGCATCGTCTAATGCGACAACACTAAGTAAAGTTTCCGTTACAGGTCCTTTTGCTTTATATTGTTTAACAACCATTATGGTAGCTGCTGGTGCTGTAGCGGATGCTATAGCTCCTAGAAGTATTGAAATTTTAAAATCAAAACCGAATAGAACTAAAGCACCTGTTACCAATAAAGTAGCTGTCAGGGCTTCAAAAACAGCTATAACAATAGGCGTTATCCCAACTTTTTTCAGATAAGACAATTTAAACTCGGATCCAATAGAAAAAGCGATAAAGGCAAGAGCTATTTCAGAAACAAGTTCAAGTTCTTTAACAATATCCAGTGGAAGTAATTTAAAGATATGTGGACCAATAAGTAATCCTGCAATCAAATATCCTGTTACATTAGGAAGTTTTATAAGTTTAACTGCACGCCCCAAAATAAGCCCTGAAAATAGTATCAGAGCTATATAATACAATATACTCATTGTTAAAATCCGATCCCCTCTGCTGAAAGTATTGGTAAAGTAAATACTATTGCCGAATCCGGCTTAGATATATCCCCAATAACTTTTCGTATTATTTTTTTTACTGTTTCAACCTGATCATCCTTAAGAACCATAAAGATTGTTTTATTTTCTTCGCGGTCAAGGTTAAGCTGAAAGCGAAGAGCTCCAAATATAGGAAAATCCTCACTATTTTTCGCAAGTTCTTTCATCATACCGTTACTGTTGAGAATAGTTGCTCCTGTAAAGCCTTGTTCCATCAAACTTTCAAGCAAGTCATCAAGCTTTTCAACTTTGTTAAGTACTATCAATAATAGTTGCATATCATATCACTCCTTTTAAATTTATAATACTTTAATTATAGCACAAAAAAAAAGATACGCAACATTTTTGCAGATATAAACAAAAATATATCTAATGGCAACAATTCTTTTGTCGGTTGTTTGGTCGGCAAAAGAGAAAGACTGGATAAAAGACTAATCCTGATCTGTTACCTTATACACAACAACACACATAGTAGACAGATGGAATAAACATTTAGAATCGGACACCCTTATAATACTTGCATTATCTGTTATGATACAATACATGGGTAACACAAAAAAACGATAGTCCCTGAACCAGATGATATAATGTTAATAACGACAAAAACATTGTATCTGGGGGAACTATCGTATGGATATTATACTGCAAGAAGCATACCAACGTCAACGCATGATTAAATATTGCAAAAATCACACGGTGACTGAAACGGCGATACGATACAAGACGAGCCGCAAAACCTTATACAAATGGATGAAACGGTATGATGGTTCAGTAGAGAGCCTAAAAGAACACAGCCGGAGTCCGAAAAGAAGTCCAAGAGCTCAAAGCGAAGCTGAAATTAAATTAGTAAAAAATGCATGGGTAAAGGATAAAGCGGGCGACAAACTGGTAATGTGGTACAACGCTTGCCAAAAGGGATACAAGAGATGTTACCAAACATTCTTGCGTACACTTAGGAAAATGGAACATGAATACAAGCCCAAAAAGCCAAAGAAAAAGCCGAAAGAGTATGCACGTGCTGAATATCCGGGGCAGAAAATTCAAATTGATGTAAAGTATGTACCATCTAAATGCTCGGCAGATGGGCGAAGGTATTACCAGTATACAGCAATTGACGAATGCACAAGGTTGCCGTTTCGACAGATGTATGACGAACACAGCACATATTCATCCAAGATGTTTTTGAAAGAAATGTTAGGCTATTTTCCCTTTCCAATAAGGGAGGTTCAGACTGATAATGGTACCGAGTGGACAAATGCACTGCTTGTGGTAAAAGCGAAGAATAAGACGTTATTTGAAGAGGCGCTTAAAGATATGGATATAATCTATCATCGCATACAAATTGCAACACCTCGTCATAATGGCAAAGTAGAGCGGCAGCACCGAAAAGATGAACAGCGATTTTACAGAAAAATGAAGATGTACAATTTGGAGGATGGCAGGCGACAATTGAAGGCATATCAAGAGAAATCAAAACACTATCCAATTATTAGTCTTAGATTTAAAAGTCCTGTTGAAGTGCTGAGTGAATATTTAGGTGTAATGTAAGTATTTAGGCACTTAGCATAAAACTGCTAAGCGCCATGACCATTATATCATTGGTTCGTTGTCAAGGTCGAGTAGTATTTGCTTTGCAAATCTCCACCCTACCCTTGACAAGGGCAAGAGGTTTTAATTGCAAATGTGTAACCTATGTTTGACACTTCAACAGACACCCTTATAATACTTGCATTATCGTTCTTGACAAATATATTATATAGATATATAATGTATGTTTAAAGAATTACCACTACAAAAAGAAATGGTATTATTGGTTATAGCCGATGTTACCCAAATTAGCAAATTGATGAAATAATATATAAATCATCGTACTAATAAGGAATGGAGATTTAATTATGGAAATGCAAATTCAAGATTTAGTTTCTGCTATAAAAAAAGAAGGCGTTGACGCCGCACAAACAGAAGCTGAAAGAATAATCGAGGAAGCTAAAAGAAATGCAGAATCTATTGTTTCGAAAGCTCATGCTGAGGCAGATTCTATACTTAAAAAAGCCGAAAATGAAATTGAGACTATGAAAGAGAGTGCAAAAACATCCGTAGAACATGCAAAACGAGATGCAATGCTCTTTTTTAAAAATTCTGTTCAGTCTGAGTTTGAAAAATTATTGGAAGCAGACATTTCTAAAACCGTTAAAGAAGAAACCTTGGCGAAACTTATTATAGCTGCTTTAAACGGTGAAGATGCATCAAATTATATTGCAGAGATAGCAGAAATCACAGAAGGACTAAAGGGCGAGCTTGCAGAAAAAATACAAGCCGGACTTGAAATTAAAGCAAATCCCAATGTGCGTGTAGGATTTAGATTGGCACAAAAAGACGGTTCCGGATATTTTGATTGCTCAGATGAGGAACTTGAAAAAATGCTCTTGCCGTTTTTTCCTGAAATAACATTTTAAGTGAGGGATAAGAATGGCTTATTATTATTTAATTTCGAGCTTACCAATGTTAAAGGCAGACGGAGAGATACCCATAAGCTATAGTCAGTTTCTTGACTTGTGTCGCGATAATGTAAGCGATTCTAAATTCGAGATTTTGCAAAATTTATCCGTGTTATCAACTGAAGGACCTTTAATTTCAGAGTGGGCAGAATTTTATGGTGCTTTTAAAAAAGAATTAACATATAGGCGCAATCAGCGATTGGGCATAAAAACTCAGGTGCCAAATCAAAGAGATGAAAGTATAACTAAGGTTATATCGTCAGCAATGAATAATAAAAATCCTCTTTATGCTGAAGAAACACTTCTTTCTTTAGAGTTTCAAAAATTGGATGAGCTTATAGGTACACATTATTTTGATGATTATGCTCTTTTGGGATATGCTCTTAAACTAAAACTTCTTGAAAGAAAAAGAATCTTTAATCACGAAAATGGTAAGAAGGAATTTAATCGCATTATAGATAAATTAGAAGAGCAAATTATGAGCATGGAACAGGAGTGAAATAAATGGAATATATAACCGGAACTGTAAAAGGTGTAAATGGAAACCTTGTGTCTGTTCATATTGACGGTTCTATTAAAAAGAATGAGGTTGGTTACGTACTTGCTGATGATAAAAGACTGAAAGGCGAAGTTATTCGTATTAACGATGGTATCGCTGATATGCAGGTTTATGAAATGACAGACGGGATAAAGGTCGGTGATAAGGTAGAATTTACGGGTGAGCTTATGAGTGTAGAGCTTGGCCCGGGTCTTCTTACCCAGATTTATGATGGTCTTCAAAATCCACTTCCAAATCTTGCAAAGCAGTGTGGATATTTTCTTGAACGTGGAGTATACTTAAATCCGATTCCTGATAAAGATTGGGAATTTACTCCGAGCATTTCTGTGGGAGATTTCGTTCGTCCCGGAGATGCGATAGGAACTGTGCCGGAGGGTATGTTTCAACATAGAATAATGGTTCCTTTTGGTTTTTCTGACGAGGATTGGACTGTTGAATCAATAGTATCTAAAGGGCCATATAATGTTCGAAGTGAAATCGCAGTTATAAAGGACAGAAAAGGAAATAAAGAATCACTTTCTATGGTTTTTTCATGGCCGATAAAAAAGCCGATCACATGCTATGCAGAGAGACTTAAACCTGATGAAACACTTATAACAAAAATTCGCTCAATTGATACATTTCTTCCTATTGCAAAAGGCGGAACATTCTGCGTTCCGGGACCTTTTGGAGCTGGAAAGACGGTCCTTCAGCATATGGAAGCAAAGAACAGCGAAGTTGATGTTGTTATTATTGCAGCTTGCGGAGAACGTGCCGGTGAAGTAGTTGAGGTCTTAAAAGAATTTCCTGAACTTGTTGATCCGAGGACAGGCCGTTCTCTTATGGAGAGAACAATTATTATTTGTAATACATCTTCAATGCCGGTTGCTTCTCGTGAAGCCTCAGTATATACAGGCATTACTATGGCAGAATATTTCAGGCAAATGGGACTTTCTGTATTGATGCTTGCAGATTCTACATCACGTTGGGCACAGGCAATGCGTGAAATGAGTGGTAGACTTGAAGAAATACCGGGAGATGAAGCATTTCCTGCATATCTTGAATCTGTAATTGCTTCTTTCTATGAAAGAGCCGGTAAAGTAAAACTTCATAGTGGCGAAATTGCATCTGTAACAATTGGTGGTACTGTATCTCCTGCAGGAGGTAACTTTGAAGAACCGGTTACTCAGGCGACACTAAAGGTTGTAGGTGCTTTTCACGGACTATCCCGTGAGCGTTCAGATGCAAGAAAATATCCGTCCATTCATCCAATTGATTCATGGTCAAAATACAAAGGTATCGTAGATGCTAACAAAGTAGAAAAGGCACGTAATATTTTAGTAAGAAGTACCGAAATCAATCAAATGATGATGGTAATTGGCGAAGAGGGTACTTCTTTGGAAGATTATATCATTTACCAAAAGGGTGAACTTTTAGACGCTGCATATCTTCAACAAAACTCATTTGACGAGGTCGATGCTGCATGTAGCCCGGAAAGACAAATCCGTGAATTTAATGTTATGTATGATATTATTACACGTTCATATAGTTTGAAAGATAAAAATGAAATTCGTATGTTTTTCAATGAGTTGCGTCAACAACTTCTTGATTGGCACACCATAGTATTTGAGACAGAGAGATTCGATATGCAAGAAGAAATTATTCTAAATCTTTACAAGTCAAAATCTTGCAATTAAGAGGTGTATTATGCAAAAAATTTATACAAAGATAGAATCAATTGTTGGTAATGTTATTACCGTAAGAGCCACAGGAGTTCGTAATGGTGATTTGGCACTTGTCGGTAAGAGCTATGCTAACGTAATTAAACTTGATAATGATATTGTTTATTTGCAGGTTTTTGCAGGTACTCAAGGCGTAAGTACCACCGATTCGGTTAAATTTCTCGGAAAATCTATGATGGTGTCTTATTCCGACCATCTTTTAGGTCGTGTATTTAACGGAGCAGGTGTACCAAGAGATAATGGTCCTGCACTAACTGAAAATATGATACCTATCGGCGGACCATCAGTAAATCCTGCACGTAGGGTTGTACCGAAGAATATGATTAGAACAGGTATTCCGATGATTGATGTGTTTAACACACTTGTTGAAAGCCAAAAACTACCGATTTTCTCATCATCAGGAGAACCATACAATGAACTTCTTGCACGAATAGCCATGCAGACAGAGGTAGATGTTATTGTTCTTGGTGGTATGGGACTTAAGTATGACGATTATTTAATCTTCCGTGAAACTCTTGAAAAAAGCGGGGCTATGCGCCGTACAGTTATGTTTGTTCATACAGCATCAGATCCAACTGTTGAATGTACTCTTGTTCCTGATATGGCGCTGGCTGTAGCAGAAAAATTTGCACTTGACGGCAAAAAAGTTTTAGTTCTTCTTACAGATATGACAAACTATGCCGATGCACAAAAAGAAACTGCTATCACAATGGAACAGGTTCCATCCAATCGTGGATATCCCGGTGATTTATATAGCTGTCTTGCAGCTCGTTATGAAAAGGCAGTTGCATTTGAGGATTCCGGTTCAGT
>CAZUVQ010000051.1:0-3470 GCA_964623915.1 uncultured Oscillospiraceae bacterium | reverse complement strand
AGATTTGTATTCACAGTTAGCTAGTAGATATGAAAAGGCTGTTGATTTTGATAATGCTGGTTCTGTTACTATTTTAGCTGTAACAACAATGCCTGGTGATGATGTTACTCACCCTGTTCCTGATAACACAGGCTATATCACAGAAGGACAGTATTATCTTAAAAATGGCAGAATAGCGCCATTCGGTTCTCTATCAAGACTTAAGCAAAATGTTAATGGTGATACAAGAGATGATCATCGTGCCTTAATGGACTGCATGATTAAGCTATACAGTGCATATAAAGAAACTCTTGAGAAGAAATCCATGGGATTTTTAATGAGTGAATGGGATGAAAAACTTCTTAAATACGGTGACTTATTCGAATCCAAATTAATGGATTTGCGTGTTAACATTCCACTTGAGGATGCACTTGACTTAGGATGGGAAATTCTCTCAGAGTGCTTTGACCCCAATGAAACAGGTCTTAAGACTAACCTTATTAAAGAAAGATGGCCCAAAGACCTTAATATGAATTGATGGACGGGCGATGATATGACAAATGTAAAATTAACAAAAAATGAATTAAAAAAGCAAAAAGATAATTTAAAGCAGTTTGAAAGATATCTTCCAACGTTGCAACTAAAAAAACAACAGCTTCAAATGGTAATTATGAAGGTTATATCAGAAGCCACGCAAAAAGAGGAAGAATATGAAAATGTGGTAAATGGTTTGGATGATTGGGTTGCTGTATTTTCAGAGAATGTTTCTTTTAATAGAAATTTGAAAATAGAAAACTTGGTAAGGCCTGATAAGGTTATTTGCTCAAATAGTAATATTGCAGGCATTATAGTACCTGTGTTTGAGGAATTGACTTTTGAAAAAATTACCTATGATGTAGAGAATTACCCACTTTGGGTAGATGAAGCTCTTGTTAGAATGCGAGAAATATCAAGACTTAAGGTTTTACTTCAAACATTAAAAAAGCAGATTGAGCTTTTAAACCGAGAACTTCGTTCAACCTCCCAAAGAGTAAACCTTTTTGAAAAGGTAAAAATTCCTGAAGCAAATGAAAATATAAGAGTTATAGAAATATATCTTGGCGACCAACAGACAAGTGCTGTTGTTCGAGGTAAAATTGCAAAAAGTAAAAGACAGGGGGCGAGGGTATGATTGAAAAAATGAAAGCCGTCTGTGTTGTTTCGCAAGATATACACAAAGAAGAATTGCTGACAAGTCTGCGTGAGCTTGGAATATTGCATATTGCGGAAAGAAAAGCTGCAGATACAGTATTTTTGGAAAGGCTTTCGATAATATCCAAGCTCATGCTTGAACTAAAAGATTATTTAGAGGAAGATGAAGCCTTTACGGATAACCTATCAAACGAAGAGTTTGAAAGCATATACCAGGCTTCAATATCGGCACTTGAAAGGAAGTCCGTGCTTAGCAGTAAAAGAACAGGGCTAATGCAGGAAATTGAAAGATTAAAACCCTGGGGGAATTTTGATTCAGATATGATAAAGGAGCTTCCCGATAATGTAAACCTTCACTTTTACAGACTTGATAAAAAGTCATATAAGTCAATTCTTCAGGATGAAAACATACAGTTTGTGCACCTAAAAACTGTTGAAAAGATGGATACTGTTGCGGTTATCGGAAAACTTGACGACTCTTTCGGTGCAATTGAGTTTGTAGTTGGGGAAAAAGGACCGACTCAATTAAATGAAGAGATGGAAAATTGCGATCGTGAACTTTTAGAATGTGACAAAATATTAAAAGGCGCTGCAAAGTATTTAAAAAGTTATTCTTACCAGCTTTTAAAAGCAGAAAACGATGCTGAATATTCATCTGCAAAAGAAACACTCAAGCATGACGAAAAACTTATTTGGATAAGTGGATATATCCCTGAAACTGAAACAGATAAATTTGAAAGTGCTCTAAAAGAACAAAATTGTGCTTGGCTTATCAGTGACATCGAAGATGGTGATGTTCATGTTCCAACGAAAATTCGTCATGGAAAATTAACTGCACTTATTAAACCAATCTTTGATATCTTAGGTGTTGTACCGGGATATAGGGAATACGATATTTCCTTTTGGTTTTTAGCGTTTTTTACACTGTTTTTTGCAATGATAATCGGTGATGCGGGCTATGGAGGAGTATTTCTAACCGGTACGATTATATTTAACATTAAGACAAAAAAGACGACCAATATGACACTTTTGCTTTATTTGTTATCTGTTGCAACCGTTATATGGGGTGCTGTCACAGGTGCTTGGTTCGGATTTGAAGGGGCAATGAATGTACCATTCTTAAAAGCTCTTGTCATACCAAGCATAGCTAACTATCCACAGTATTTTAATGTGGAGACAAATGCAGTTCAAAACAATGTTATGAAGTTCTGCTTTAGCATTGGCGTAATTCAGTTGGCACTTGCTTGTATTATGAATATCAGACGCAAAATCACAGATAGAAATCTAAGCTGGCTCAGCGATGTCGGATGGCTTTTCTCAATATCGGCGCTATATTTTATAGTTTTAAACCTTGTAATAGGAGAGAATATAAATTTAGCTGTTGCAGGAACGGTTGTTGGTATAGGATTTATTATGGTTGTTGCTTTTGGTGGCATGGAACCCGGCAAAACGTTTATGCAAGGTCTTAAAGCAGGACTTGGAAATACTTTTACAATTTTCCTTAATACCATATCTGCATTTGGTAATATAATGAGCTATATTAGACTTTTTGCGGTAGGAATGGCCTCACTTGCCATTGCACAAAGTTTTAATGATATGGCATCAGGCTTCAGCGGTGCACTTGTTATTGTAGGAATTGTGATTATGGTAATTGGTCATCTATTAAACATAGTTATGGGCTTCTTATCAGTTGTTGTCCACGGTGTAAGACTTAATCTTTTGGAGTTTTCCGGCCAGCTTGGAATGGAGTGGACGGGCGTATCGTATGAACCGTTTCGTAAGATAAAAAATAAAAATAATTAATATTCAGGAGGATGTTATGGAAATTCAATTTATTGGTATGGCATGTGCTTTAGGATTATCGGCTGTAGGTTCTGCTTTCGGTGCAGGATGTGCTTCACTTGCTTCTGTCGGGGCATGGAAAAAGTGTTATGCAAACAGTAAGCCCGCACCATTTATGATGGTTGCATTTTCAGGCGCACCACTAACGCAGACAATTTATGGCTTTTTGCTTATGAACTTTATTCGTAGTTCTTTCGCATCAGGAACAGCATCTGCTCTGCTGTGTATGCTTGTAGGCATTTTTGCAGGCGCAGCAATTGGTTTATCTGCTTGGTTTCAAGGTAAGGTTTCCGCAGCAGCGGCTGATGCTCTGGGTGAAACAGGTAAGGGTACAGCAAACTATTTCATAGTAATCGGTATTGTTGAAACTGTTGCTTTGTTCACGCTTGTTTTCGGCTTACTTTTGTTGCAGTAAATAAATTTGTATTAATTGCATAACGAAAAAACGCTCGGAGGTT
>CAZUVQ010000050.1:0-13279 GCA_964623915.1 uncultured Oscillospiraceae bacterium | reverse complement strand
GTTCTTTCTTCTTTTTTGTGCAGTTTCAAACGCAACTCTTCCGATACGTTCAATTTCCAAAACGCTGTACGTTTCGGTATCATATGCCTCCTGCCCCATTTCTCCTACTCTGCGGCCACGTTCACCAAAATAAATTCCGCCTGTAAGTTCTCTTATAATTACAAGGTCAACACCTTTTTTTGCAATATCCTCACGCAATGGACATTCTGCAAGCAGTGAGTCATAAAGCTTTGCAGGGCGGATATTCGTATAAAGCCCCAGAGCTGCCCTTATGCCAAGAAGTGCCTTTTCGGGTCGCGTATCCCCCGGAAGCGCATCCCATTTTGGCCCTCCAACAGCACCCAACAATACGCTGTCACTTTCTCTGCAGCATTTTACTGTATCCTCAGGCAGCGGAGTTCCCATCTTATCAATAGCACATCCCCCGGCAAGATACGGTGTGCAAATAAATTGGTGACCGTATTTTGCGCCTATTTTTTCAAGGACGGCAACAGCACTATCTACAATTTCAGGACCTATTCCGTCGCCTTTTAATAATGCAATATTATATTTCATTGTTTGCCCCCTTACTTTATTTTTCCTGATTTTATTGATTCTATAAGTCCCCCACCTTCTATTATAGCCTGAATAAAATTAGGAAATGACTCAGTATTGAAGCTTTCACCTGTTGTTTTATTATCTATAACGCCATTTTTAAGGTCAACAGACAGTATATGCCCTTCTTCTATCGCATCTGCAGCGGCAGGGCACTCGATAATCGGAAGACCAATGTTTATAGAATTACGGTAAAAAATCCTTGCAAAGCTCTTTGCAATAATTAGAGAAATACCGCTTTCCTTGATGGCTATTGGCGCATGCTCACGAGATGAGCCACACCCGAAGTTATTGCCGGCAACCATGATATCTCCCTTTTTAACCCTTTTTACAAAGGTTTCATCAATATCCTCCATACAATGTGATGCTAATTCTTTTTTATCAATTGTGTTGAGGTATCTTGCCGGTATTATTACATCTGTATCAACGTTGTTTCCATATTTAATTGCTTTTCCTTCAAACTTCATTCTGTTCTACCTCCCCCGGTCCACTTATTTTTCCTGTTATTGCTGATGCGGCTGCAACTGCAGGGCTTGCAAGATACACCTCCGATTTTGGGTGTCCCATTCTTCCCACAAAATTTCGGTTTGTTGTGGCAACGGCACGTTCTCCCTCTGCAAGTATTCCCATATGACCGCCAAGGCAAGGACCGCAGGTAGGAGTGGAAACAATTGCACCTGCTTCGATAAATGTCTTAAGAAGCCCCATTTCCATTGCCTCTAAGTATATCTTCTGTGTTGCAGGTATAATAATTGTTCTAACATTTTTGTGTACCTTTCTGCCCTTTAATATATCAGCGGCAACAATAAGGTCCTCAATCCTTCCGTTTGTGCATGAACCTATTACAACCTGATCAATTTTCACTTCGTCAATTTCATCTATTGTATGTGTATTCTCAGGGAGATGTGGAAATGCAACGGTGGGCTTGATATTATCTAAATTAATTACATATACCTCATCGTACTTTGCATCCTTATCCGCCGCAAAAACCTTTGGCTCTTTTCCCCCGGCTCTTTTTATGAAATCGATTGTCTTGTCATCAACCTCAAAAATACCGTTTTTTGCGCCTGCTTCTATAGCCATATTAGCCATGCAAAGCCTGTCGCTTACTGATATAGTGTGCATTCCCTCACCGCAAAACTCCATGGACTTGTAAAGCGCACCGTCAACACCGATTTTTCCTATAATATGCAAAATAACATCCTTGCCTGAAACATGTTTTCCCAATTTACCAATAAGTTCAAACTTTATTGCGGAAGGAACCTTAAACCATGCCTTACCTGTTGCCATACCGCAAGCCATATCAGTAGAACCTACACCGGTAGAAAAAGCACCTAACGCACCATAAGTACAGGTATGGGAATCAGCACCTATTACTACATCACCGCTCACTACAAGCCCTTTTTCAGGCAAGAGCACATGCTCTATACCCATTTCACCCACATCATAGAAATGTTCTATTTCCATACTGTCTGCAAATTCACGGCACATTTTACACTGCGTTGCCGCCTTGATGTCCTTGTTAGGTGTAAAATGGTCCATAACAAGAGCAATCTTTTTATTATCAAACACACTGTTTTTATTAAGCTTTTTATATTCGTCAATAGCAACGGGAGAAGTGATATCGTTTCCCAATACCATATCCACTTCAGCCAAGATAAGCTGTCCTGCCGTAACACTGTCAAGCCCGGCATGTGATGCTAAAATCTTTTGAGTCATCGTCATAGCCATATATAACCTCCGTTTCTGCCGCTATGCATCGGCTTAAAAATCAATTAAGTAATTCTTTTTACGCATAGTAAAAATAATAAGAAATACCAAAACCTTCTACTCACCTTTTGACAATTTGTATTCAAGCGAGTCCACAAGTGCAATAAAACTCGCCTCAATAATATCATTTGATACTCCTAAGGTTGTAAAAGTTTCGTCCTCGTCAGATGATTCTATCAATACTCTTGTTTTCGCATCCGTACTGCGCGAATCAATAATTCTGACCTTATAGTCAATCAAATGCATCTTCTTGATCCCCGGGTAAAATACCTCAAGTGCCTTTCTAAGTGCCTTGTCAAGTGCGTTTACTGGACCGTTTCCTGCATCACACATAAGCTCAGTCATGCCGTCAACCTCAATTTTAACCATGGCATTTGACTGTTGTTCGCCGTCAGGTGCAGGAAAATCATCAGTTACCTTATACATTATTACGTTAAAGTGCGGCTTCCACTGTCCCAAGTGTTTTTTTATAAGCAATTCAAAGCTTGCACCTGCACCTTCATATTGATATCCTAAAAGTTCCTGTTTTTTTAATTCTTCTGTTATCAATTTAGTTTCAGGAGAGTTTTTTGTGATTTCAGGTGCAAAAGCTTGTATTTTTGGCAGTACCGTTCCTCTGCCGGATACTTCACTTAATAAAAACTTGCGTTCATTACCAACAAGCTCCGGATTAATATGCTCAAAAGATGAGCTAAGCTTTTGCACTCCGTCAATATGCATACCACCTTTATGGGAAAAGGCACTTTTGCCCACATACGGCGCATTACTTCGAATCCTTGTGTTTGAAATCTCGGCAATTCTTTGCGCCGTATGCTTAAGTCTTTCAAGCTTCACGTCACAATCAAACCCGCATTTTAACATAAGATTAGGAATAACCGTGCTTAAATCTGCATTGCCGCATCTCTCACCAAAGCCTATAAATGTTCCCTGCACCGAGGTTGCTCCCGCTAATACTGCAGCAATTGAGTTTGCAACAGCAAGCCCACTGTCGTCATGACAGTGAATCGCAACCTTTATGTTAAACCTTTTTGTAACTTCAGTGGTTATTTTTTCTATGTCCCCCGTTAGTGTACCTCCGTTTGTATCGCAAAGGCAAAGGCAGTGAGCGCCTGCTTTTGCGGCTACGGACAAAACCTCCATTGCATATGCACTGTTAGCCTTGTACCCATCAAAAAAGTGTTCTGCATCAAAAATAACTTCTTTTCCGACACCCACTAAATAGTTTATTGTATTGAATACTATTTCAAGATTATCTTCAAGACTTATATTCAGAATTTCTGTTACATGCATATCCCAGGCTTTGCCGAAAATAGACACTGCTTGTGTTTCGGTATCCAGTAGGCTTTTTATACCCTTATCCTCTGCAACGTCACTCCCTTTTCTGACAGTGCTTCCGAATGCGCACACCTTGGCATTTTTTAGCTTAACTTTCTTAAGCTTTTCAAAAAACAGTGATTCCTTCGGATTTGATACAGGGTTACCCGCCTCAATATATATAACCCCGAATTCATCAAGTGCTTTTACAATATTGATTTTATCCTGAACCGAAAAGGAAATTCCCTCCCCTTGGCTGCCGTCACGCAGGGTGGAATCCAATATTTCAAACCTCATAGTTTTTACCCCATTTCTACTGTTCATTTTGCAGCTTATTCATTGCATTTAAGTAAGCTAAAATACTCGCCTCAAGAATATCAGTAGACAAGCCCCTTCCGCTATAATTTTTTCCTTTGGCTTTGAGTTTTACAACAACCTCTCCCAAAGTATCCTTACCCTCTGAAACAGAATTTATGGTATAAGTATCAAAAGTATGCTCTACGGGCTTAATTATTTTATCAATTGCGTTAAATAGTGCATCAATCGGTCCATCCCCCATAGAAACATCCTCAAATACCTCACCTTTAAGCGCAAGGCTTACAATGCTCGTTGCGGTGTTATTGTTGCCTGCATGAACATCATAGCGGCTGAGGGTATAGCCTTCTGTGTTTACTTCCCTGTGGCTGAGCAAGGCTTCAATATCCTTGTCTGTTACGGTTTTCTTTTTATCACACAAATCCTTGAACTTTTTAAAATACTTTTCGATTTGTTCGGCAGTCAGTTCATATCCAAGCTCTGATAAGTGCTTTTCAAATGCATGCTTTCCCGAATGCTTTCCAAGAACGATTTGATTTTTTACAATCCCAACAGATTCAGGCGTTAATATCTCATAAGTGCTTTTATTTGCAAGCACACCGTGCTGATGAATACCCGCCTCATGTGCGAATGCATTTTTACCCACAATCGGTTTGTTTAAGGGTACGCTTTGCCCTATGATATTGTAAACTGTCTTACTTGTACGATAAATCTGTGTTGTATCAATTCGTGGCATATTTTTGTATAAATCGGGGCGTGTGTGCATAGCCATTACAACTTCCTCTAAGGATGTGTTCCCTGCCCTCTCACCAAGCCCGTTCACTGTACACTCTATTTGCATAGCACCACCCCTGACCCCTGCCAGTGAATTTGCAACAGCCATTCCCAAGTCGTTATGACAGTGTACGGAAAACATAGCTTTTTCAGAATTTTCAACGTTTTTTATGAGATACTCAATCATCGCCTGCATCTCATCGGGTGTTGTGTAACCCACTGTATCGGGTATATTAATTACACTTGCGCCGTTTAAAATTGCAGTCTCTGATACTTTTACAAGAAATTCAGGGTCACTTCGCATGGCATCTTCAGCCGAAAACTCTATGTCAGAGCAATACTTTGAGGCATAACTTACCATTGAGGCTACCTTTTCAAGAACTTCTTCTTCTGTCATTTTTAATTTGTATTGCATATGCACGGGTGACGTGGCAATAAAAACGTGAATTCTCGGTGAAACCGCTCCCTTTACTGCCTCATAAGCTGCATCTATATCCTTTTCGTTAGCACGGGCAAGGGATGCAACCGTACAATCCTTAATAATTTTCGATACTTTTTTTACCGACTCAAAGTCACCGGATGATGAAATGGCAAAACCGGCCTCAATAACATCAACCTTCATCTTTTCAAGGGCTTTTGCCACCTCTATTTTTTCATCTAAATTCATACTACAGCCCGGCGACTGTTCGCCGTCTCTGAGCGTTGTATCAAAAATCTTTATATTGTGCATTTTATTACCTCCTTTCCTGCGATTTGTGACTATCTAATAATAGCTCCACAATCAGCTGATGATACATTTTTAGCATAACGGGCCAAATAACCTTTAACATCTGTTTTCTTTTTAATCTTCATTGTTTTTTTACGTTCTTTAAGCTCTTCTTCTGATACTTCAAGCTCTATTTTATAATTCGGTATGTCAATTTTTATTATATCACCGTCTTTAACATAGGCAATAGTTCCGCCGCAAACTGCTTCAGGTGAAACATGGCCTATTGAGGCACCCCTTGTTGCACCGGAAAACCGCCCGTCAGTAATTAGCGCAACCTCCTTGTCAAGCCCCATTCCGGCAATTGCCGATGTTGGTGAAAGCATTTCTCTCATACCGGGTCCCCCTGCCGGGCCTTCATAGCGAATTACAATAACATCACCACTTACTATTTTTTTGTCATAGATGGCTTTTATTGCTTCCTCCTCGCTGTCAAATACCCTTGCAGCGCCTTTATGCGTCTGCATATTCGGGTCAACAGCGCTTCTTTTCACAACGGCACCGTCAGGTGCTAATGAACCGAACAAAACAGCCAATCCGCCTGTTTTTGAATATGGGTTGTCAATGCTTCTTATAACATTATTGTTAAGATTTTTTGAATTTTTAACATTTTCCCCAACAGTTCTGCCCGTTACGGTAATTTGCGACTCACAGAGCATATTGTTTTCACAAAGCTCATGCATAACTGCATATACACCACCTGCCTCATACAAATCCTGCATATGGTGGCTTCCGGCCGGCGCAAGGCGGCACAAGTTCGGCGTTTTCTCACTGATTTTGTTTACTTCTTTAAGGTCAAGCTTTATACCGGCTTCCGCCGCTATTGCAGTAAGATGCAAAAGAGAATTGCTTGAACAGCCCAAAGCCATATCAACGGTAAGCGCATTTATAAATGCCTTATCCGTCATTATCTGGTCGGGGCATAGATTTTCACCGACAAGCTCCACCGCTCTTATTCCGGCTGATTTTGCAAGCCTTATTCTCCCCGCAAATACGGCAGGAATCGTACCATTTCCGTCAAGTGCCAAACCAAGTGCCTCACATAGGCAGTTCATGGAATTTGCCGTGAACATCCCTGAGCATGAGCCACATCCGGGGCAGGCATTGTCTTCATAATATTCAAGCTCTTCCTCCCCGATTGAATTGTTTTTATAAGCCCCAACGGCTTCAAAAACGCTGTTTAAGTCCATCGGCTTGTTATCACCCGAATATGTGGAGAGCATGGGGCCTCCCGATACAAATATTGAGGGTATGTTTATTCTTGCCGCCGCCATAAGCATGCCGGGAACAATTTTGTCACAGTTTGGAATAAAAACAAGCCCGTCAAAACAATGTGCCTTTACCATACATTCAATACTGTCTGCAATTATTTCCCTTGAAGCAAGGGAATATTTCATGCCCTCATGCCCCATTGCTATACCATCGCAAACACCTATTACATTAAATTCTACAGGATTTCCGCCTGCCATGAGAACTCCGTCTTTCACAGCTCTTGCAATATTACCAAGATGTACATGCCCGGGCACTATTTCATTAAAGGAATTAACTATGCCTATCTGCGGCCTTTTAATCTGCTCGTTTGTATATCCTATGGCCTTTAGCAAAGACCTTTGAGGTGCTCTTTCCGCCCCTTTTTTGATTTTATCGCTCAACATAAGCTTTACTCCGTTCTCAATTAATTGCCCCAGTTCATCTTTTCTCTTAACTCCTTGCCAACCTTTTCAACCTGATGCTCCCCTTCAAGCCTTCTTGTTGAGTTAAAGTAAGGACGGCTTGCCTGATTCTCCAAAATCCAATCGCGGGCAAATTTGCCTGTCTGGATTTCCTCTAAAACCTTCTTCATTTCAGCCTTTGTTTCATCTGTTATGATACGTTGCCCTATCTTGTAATCGCCGTATTCAGCAGTATCGGAAATTGAATATCTCATAAAGGAAATACCCTTACTGAAAATCAGGTCAACAATAAGCTTCATTTCATGTATACATTCAAAGTATGCACTTTCCGGCTGATAGCCTGCCTCAATCAAGGTCTCAAAACCTGCCTTCATCAGTGCTGTAACACCGCCGCACAAAACTGCCTGTTCCCCAAAAAGGTCTGTTTCTGTTTCTTCCCTGAAAGAAGTTTCCAAAACACCTGCTCTTGCTCCGCCTATACCGAGTGCATATGACAGTGCAACGTCATTTGCATTACCTGTTTCATCCTTTTCAACTGCTATTAAGCATGGAACGCCCTGCCCTATTTTGTACTGGCTTCTGACAGTGTGGCCGGGTCCTTTGGGCGCAATCATAATTACGTTAACACCTTTTGGTGCAACAATGAGTCCATAATGAATATTGAAGCCATGGGCAAATGCAAGCGTCATGCCCTCTCTTAAATTCGGTTCAATTTCAGTTTTATAAATAGCTGCCTGCTTCTCGTCATTAACTAATATCATAACAAGGTCAGCTTTCTTTACGGCATCTGCTGTGTTATAAACCTCAAATCCGTCTTCTTTTGCCACTTTTGCTGATTTAGAGCCGCTGTAAAGACCAATTACAACACCTACTCCACTGTCACGCAGGTTTTGTGCGTGCGCATGCCCTTGGCTGCCATACCCTATTACTGCTACCGTTTTACCTTTCAATAATTCTAAGTTACAATCCTTTTCATAATACATTTTTGCCATTTTTACATTACTCCTTTATTATTTATTATTTATTATTTTTCAGGCAATCGGACCCTCTGTCCATTGATACGATACCTGTTCTGCCAAGTTCAATTATTCCATATGGTTTCATAAGCTCAATAAAAGCATCAAGCTTTTCCGATTCACCTGTCATTTCTATACACAAAGAGTCAGGCGCATAATCAATAATCTTATTTCTGAAAACACTGGCGGCATCCATTATGTCCTGTCTGTTGCTGCTGTCAACTGCCACCTTTAATAAAATCAGTTCCCTTGAAACTGTTTTTTTGGGTTCCATTTCCTTGATTACATAAACATCGTGCAGCTTTTCAAGCTGTTTTATTATCTGGTCTCTGTCATAGTCCTCGCCCGTCATTGTAATGGTCATACGAGATAAATCGTTCTGTTCGGTAACACCAACCACCAAACTGTCAATATTGAATCCCCGCCGTGCAAACATACCTGAAATTCTTGTAAGCACACCTGATTCATTTGAAACAAGCAACCCTATTATAAATTTTTTCACATTGTCACCTCTTTTCTATTTAACTATCAAATCCTGAACCGAGCCGTTTGGCGGTATCATCGGCAATACCCTTTCATCCATATCAATAATGCAATCTATAATAACCGGTCCCTCTGTTTCAAAAGCTTCTTTAACGCACCCCTCGAGTTCCTTTAAATCAGTTGCCCTCATTCCCTTTGCCCCGAAAGCTTCGGCAAGCTTAACAAAGTCCGTTTTCCTATCAAGTGTCGTATGGGAATAGTTTTTGTTATAAAACATTGTCTGCCACTGCCTAACCATTCCAAGAACACCGTTATTCATAATTACTATAACAAGCGGAAGGTTTTGCGAAACGGCCGTTGCAACTTCATTTAAGTTCATACCAAAGCTGCCGTCTCCCGTAAATAAAACTGTACGCTCTGAAGAAGCAACACAAGCTCCAATTGCACCGCCCATTCCAAATCCCATAGTGCCAAGGCCTCCGCTTGTTATAAATGTTCTTGGCATTTGGAATTTATAACTTTGTGCTACCCACATCTGGTGCTGTCCAACATCTGTTACAACAGGTGTTTGCGGCGATGCATATTTACCAACGCACCCGATTATTTCATAAGGAGACAGGCCATCTGTCATTTTTCCGGAATGCTCTGCCTCAAATGCCTTAAATTTTCCCACTTCCTCCTGCCATTGATTATGTTTTTTTTGTTCAAGCCTACTTAAGAGTTCTTTCAGTACATCTTTAACATTGCCTACTATGCCAAGCTTTGATGAAATATTTTTATCAATTTCCGCTATATCAATGTCAACATGAATTATGTTTGCCGAAGGAAGATATGCATTTTTGTTACCGGTTGCCCTGTCACTGAAACGAACACCAAGAGCCAAAACAAGGTCGGCAGATGCCTTCGCTTTTATTGCCGCATACCTTCCGTGCATACCTACCATGCCGAGATTTCTTTTATCTGAACTTGAGATTGCTGAAAGCCCCATCATACTAAACCCTATGGGCGCATCCATTATCTTAGCAAGCTTTGCTGTTTCTTCACTTGCTCCGCTTGAAACAACGCCGCCTCCGCAATAAATAAAAGGACGCTCACTTTCATTTATCATTTTTATTGCTTTTTCAATATCCTCTGTGTTAAAATTATTTGTTTGCTTAATTTCTTCAGGTTCTTTATTTGTAAATTCTGTTGTTCCAACCTGTATATCCTTCGGAATATCAATAAGCACAGGTCCCGGCCTGCCTGATTTTGCAATTACAAAAGCCTCTCTTATTATATCGGCAAGCTTTGTTATATCTTTTACAATATAATTGTGTTTTACTATTGGCATTGTAATCCCGGCAATATCAACCTCCTGAAAACTGTCCCTGCCGATGAGGTTACATGGGACATTGCCTGTAATAGCAACAATCGGGGATGAATCAAGATGGGCATTTGCAATTCCCGTTACAAGGTTTGTAGCACCCGGCCCCGAGGTGGCTATTACTACGCCAACCTTTCCTGATGCCCTTGCATATCCGTCTGCGGCATGTGCCGCACCTTGCTCATGTGCAGTGAGTATATGACGAATACGGTGAGAATTTTTGTATAGCTCATCATAAATATATAGCACCTGACCACCCGGGTATCCAAACACAACGTCTGTTCCCTGCTCAATCAATGTTTCAATTACTATTTTTGCTCCTATCATTTCTTGTACCTCCACAAAATTTTGTTAATTACTGTCGACTGATAATTGCACCGCTATACGAAATTTGCGTAATTTCGTAATAAGTAAAAAAAATAAGCTTACGGCTGGTGAGCCATAAGCTTTGAAAGTTTTCCCATTTTACCATATTTTGTTATGGTAAATTATTCAACTACTTTCTTTGCATTTTTTGGCATAACACTCAGCACTATTATCACTAATCTTAATAATGACGACTAGTAGTAGTATAATAGCGCTAATAATTACGATTATGCTTTCCAATGCAAACATAAAGTTCATTATTGTTTCTCCTAAAGAGTATATTTGAAATAACTATAACACTTTATAATATATTTGTCAATACTTTTATAAAATTTTTTTATTTTTTTTATCTTGTTAAAATGATGAATCATAAATCAGGATTGTCCCTCATACAATGTTACAAAACAATGTATGGAGGATTATTTATGGAAAATATTTATATGGACATTGCAGAGAGGACGGGCGGTGACATTTACATCGGCTGTGTAGGACCTGTCCGAACGGGAAAATCTACATTTATCAAAAGATTTATGGAGCTATCGGTATTACCCAATATTACAGACAATTATAATCACGCACGTGCTCAGGATGAGCTTCCGCAATCATCGGCAGGCAGAACGATTATGACTACCGAGCCAAAATTCATTCCCAATGAGGCTGTAACCGTAAAGCTTTCAGATAATTCTAATATGAATGTCAGAATGATTGACTGTGTGGGTTACATGGTAAACGGTGCCCTGGGCAGCACTGAAGACGGCCTGACAAGAATGGTAAAAACACCTTGGTATGCTGAAGAAATTCCATTTGACCAGGCTGCGGAAATCGGCACACAAAAGGTAATACGTGACCATTCGACTATAGGGCTTGTGATTACAACTGACGGCAGCATAACAGATATCGGCAGAGAAAGCTATATCAGTGCAGAAGAGCGGGTGATAAAGGAGCTTATGGATATAAACAAGCCCTTTATTGTTCTACTCAACAGTTTATACCCCGAAAGCAATATGTGCCAGGCTTTAAGAGACGAGCTTCAAGAAAAATACAATGTAACGGTGCTTGCAGTTGACTGTGCTAATATGAATTCTAACGATATAAATAATATAATTGAAAAGGTACTGTTTGAATTTCCCATTACTGAGATTTCCATTGATATCCCAAGCTGGGTATCGTCTCTTGAAGATGAACACTATATAAAAGCCGGTTTGTATAATAAAGTTTTAGAAAACCTAAATTCCATTGACAGCATTAAAATGGTCAGTAATTTTGCTGATTCTTTAAATGATTTTGAATATACCGACAAGGTTTATATTGATGATATGAGCCTTGGAAACGGAAATGTTAAAATGACAATAACAACACCTCCGAAACTCTTTTATAAAATTCTGAGTGATTCCACGGGGTTTGAAATCAACAGCGAGGGAGAGCTTATGGAGCTGATGAATGAGCTGTCATTAGCTAAAAAAAGCTATGACAAGCTTGAAGGTGCCTTGAAAAGTGTTAATGAAACAGGCTATGGAATTGTTTCTCCTTCATTGGATGAGCTTATTTTAGAGGAACCGGAAATTGTTAAAAACGGCGGAAAATTTGGTGTGCGCCTTCGCGCGAGCGCACCGTCAATACACCTTTTAAGAGCTGATATTGAAACAGAAGTAAACCCCATAATGGGTTCTGAAAAACAATCGGAAGAGCTTGTATCTTATCTGCTGTCAGAGTTTGAGGTTGACCCAAAGAAAATATGGGAATCAAATATCTTTGGCAAAAACTTGCATGAGCTTGTAAATGAAGGGCTTCGTAATAAACTACAGAAAATGCCTGATGATGCCAGATATAAACTTCGTGAAACACTTCAGCGAATAATCAATGAAGGCAGCGGCGGTCTTATCTGTATCATTTTGTAGATATACGAAAATAATGGCTGTTTCAAAATGAAACAGCCATTATTTATATCAAGTTTTTACGGCAGTTAGTTCCGGCATACATTAAATGTTTCAGATAATGATATCTATATTATGCGTAACCTTATCATTTACAAGCTTTATTCTGTTGTCAGTTTTATTATCACCAAAAGATACGTTTACATCATATAAAGTTTCAAAATATTTATATGAAAAGCTATATGAACCAAAATTTGACGGCAGACAAGGGCTTACAGTAAGTGTGTCGCATTGCTTTTTTATTCCCAGAAGATATTCTGTGATAAAACGGTACATCCAACCGGCGGCACCGGTATACCAGCTCCAACCACCCCTGCCTTCACTGCCTTCGGCCGCATATACATCAGCAGAAACCACATAAGGCTCAGCTTTGTAAATTCCGGCACTGATTTGATTGCTGCTATGGCTGACAGGATTTAATATCTCAAAGAGATTAAAAGCTTCATTGCAGTTTCCGACCATTGCCTGTGCAATACCAAGCCATATTGCCCCGTGGGTATATTGACCACCGTTTTCCCTGATGCCCGGACTGTAGCTTTTAATATAACCGGGGTCACCTTCTATGCCTGTAAAGGGTGGCGTCAATAGTTTTACAATCCTGTTTTTTTCATCTACAAGCATTGTCATTGCGGACTCAAGCGCAGTGTTTCTTCTCTTTTCGTCACAGCCTCCGGATATTACTGCCCATGACTGGCTTATTGAATCTATAACACATTCCTTGTTTATGTGAGAGCCGATGGGTCTGCCGTCATCATAAAAAGCTCTTATAAACCAGTTTCCGTCCCATGCGTTACTATTTGCACTATCTTTTAATTGTGCTGTTGTATCTTCATAAAGCTTTGCGGTCGCTTCATCATTTCTCTCTCTGCAAATAGGTACCATGTCTTCAAGAATGGTTATCAAAAACCATG
>CAZUVQ010000049.1:1834-13412 GCA_964623915.1 uncultured Oscillospiraceae bacterium | reverse complement strand
CAACAACCATGCCCTCATACACTTTTTCACCGGGAGAAACAAACATAGTTCCTCTCTCCTGTGCACCGAAAATGCCGTAAGCTACAGAGTCACCCTCCTCATATGCAACAAGTGAGCCCCTGTTTCTTGAAGGTATTTCCCCTTTATAAGGTTCATAGCTGTCAAAAACGTGGTTAAGCACTGCTGTTCCCCTTGTTTCTGTCATAAGCTTGTCACGATAGCCAACAAGTCCCCTTGCAGGTATCTTAAATTCAAGACGGGAAAAACTGTTTGAAGATGGTGATATGTTGATAAGCTCTGCTTTTCTTGCTCCAACACCCTCTATAACGGCACCTGTAAATTCTTCAGGAACATCTACTGTCATTCTTTCAAAAGGTTCATATGTTACTCCGTCTATTTCCTTTGTTATTACCTGTGGCTTTGAAACCTGAAACTCATATCCCTGTCTTCTCATATTTTCAATCAGAACAGAAAGATGCAGCTCACCCCTACCCGATACGGTAAAAGCTTCTGTTGTCTCAGTGTCTTGCACGTCAAGGCTGATATTTGATAATAGCTCACGATAAAGCCTGTCACGAAGATGCCTTGATGTAATAAAATCCCCGTCCTTTCCTGCAAACGGGCTGTCATTTACTGAAAATGTCATTGACAGAACAGGCTTATCAATTTCAACAAAGGGCAAAGGCTCAGGGGTGCTAAGTGAACAGATTGTTTCTCCGATATTTATATTGGGCAAGCCCGAAATTGCAACAATATCCCCTACTCCGCTATGATTTACAGGAATTCTGTCAAGGTTACTGTAAGTAAAAAGTTTAGTTATTTTACCCTGTGATGTTCTTCCGTCAGCCAAACAAATAGTTACGGGCATATTAATTGTGGCTTGCCCTCTCTTGATTTTTCCTATGGCAATTCTGCCCGTATACTCATCATAATCAATATTTGAAACAAGCATCTGAAATTCCCCGTCTTCTTCCCCTGTGGGAGAAGGAATTGTATCAACAATCAAATCAAACAGAATTTTCAAATCACTGTCATTTACTTCAGGAGATAAAGAAGCATAACCGTCCCTTGCAGAGGTATATACAACAGGTGAATCAAGCTGTTCGTCTGTTGCATCAAGGTCAATCAAAAGCTCTAAAACCTCTTCTACCACCTCATAGGGTCTTGCATTCGGACGGTCAATCTTATTAACTACAAGAATGGGTTTTAAATCAAGAGCAAGTGCTTTCTTTAAAACAAAGCGTGTTTGCGGCATACAGCCCTCAAAAGCATCAACAAGCAATAAAATTCCGTCAGCCAATTTTAGCGCACGCTCAACCTCACCGCCAAAATCAGCATGGCCGGGGGTATCTATTATATTTATTTTTATGTCACCGTACATAAGTGATGTGTTTTTTGCTAAAATTGTTATGCCTCTTTCTTTTTCAATATCACCCGAGTCCATAACTCTTTCTTCAATCTGTTCGTTTTCACGAAATACGCCACACTGGCGCAACATAGCATCAACAAGTGTAGTTTTCCCGTGGTCAACGTGTGCCACTATCGCTATGTTTCTTATGTTTTCCTTTTTCATTAAGCAAACTCCAATCAATCATTTAACAACAATATTATATTTTAATCTTAATCTCTAAAAAAGTCAAGCATATATTGTAAAAAAATTAAATTGTTAACAAATAATTAATTTTACTTTTAAAAATTTTTATGTTATAATGTTGTAGAGGTGAACACATTGACAAAAAAAGTTTTATCATCTGTTTTGTGCTTTATGTTAATAGCTTCATATTTTATTTCCGTATCTGCCGCTGAATTGATTGTAAACGGCAGTTTCAACGATACAGGTATGTCCTTTGAAGGGCTTTCTTTATATGATGCCTCGTCCATCGGCAAAAACGCATGCGGTATTTTGAAAAATAGTGAATATCAGGATGATTACTACAGCTACAAAGCTGAATATTTGTATCCTGTGCACCTACTGGAAGGCCGTCTATACAGGCTTTCCATGCGTGTTTATTGTGCTGAAAAAACTGGCGTTTCCTCTTATTCTACCACCAATTTTGATAATAAAAACAAAAATATGATTTTTTCGGTTTATGATGCATGTGATTCATGGCAAATGGTTTCTGCCGTGTTCATTGCAGGCTCTGAAAACGAATATGGTATTATTATTGACTTTATTGCGGAAACGGAAAACAACACTATTTTAATCGACGATATTTCTCTGACAGAATATGATACATCCCCAACTTCCTTGCGCATTGAAGGCCCTTCTGCAGTTCTCGTCCCCGAAAGCGGATATTTGTCGTACAGCTTCAGGGCAACCGCAATTGACTCTCACAAAAACACAGTCCCCATAATACAATGCGGTATAAGTTTTTCAGAACTACCCGCAGGTGTTACGTATAACGATGAACTTGAAACTATAATCATATCAAGTGATGCTAATGATGGTGAATCTTTTGAAATTACAGCAACACCGCCATCTTCACTGCCTTCACTACCCGGTGTGACCCTTACTGTTACAACATGTAAAAATTATATAGTCAACGGTGATTTTAACGATTATCCTGACCACGCTGGTTTCTTTTCATCTACCGGAAACCTTTTTCTAAAAAAGGATCCGCAATATGGCAAAACCGCATATATTGAGCCTGTGGAAATTGCTGAAAACAATTATCTTGCCACAGTAAATATTGATAATACATATTTTCTTGATGCTTCAAAAATATATGTTTTCCGTGCAATGGTACGTTCTGAAAGCAGTTATCCATCAAGAAAAACAGATGCCACAAACGGTATCTTAAACCCTGACGGGAGCATAAGCATAAACATTACAAACGTAGGTGCACAATGGTCTCTTATCACAAGCGTAATAGAAGTGCCTCGAGAGGGTATTTATCAGCTTAATATAAATTTTTCTGCACCTGATTCACGACCTGTTTATTTTGACTGTGTGGGGCTTTATGCAGAGTCCTTGCGCCCTACCAAAATTATTTACAGTGCTCCGGCCCATATTTGCATCCCTGATACCGAGGTATTAAGCCTTCCTTTTGACTATGCAGTCTTAGACCAGCGAAATAACATGATATCGGGCGAAGATATAGATTTATCAGTAAGTCCCCCCAATAATGGTGTTTATATTGAGGGAAAAACACTTTTTGTCTCAAAAAATACTGTCCCCGGAGTGTATGAGATTTGTGCGTACGATAAAAATTATCCCGAAGCTACAGGTGTTCATAAAATTGATATTACAAAAGAGATGATAGGAGATGGCAGTTTTGAGGCTCAGGCGACGGGGCAATGGTTCTCCACAGCCTCGCCCTCAATCTTCAATATTGCCACCATTTATAAGGATTTTGTGCCTTCTGACGGCGAAAAATTCGGCAAGCTTACCTTTAACGGGAATGTGTCCGCACTGCTTGCGGATTCTGTTATAAAGCTTTCTGCCGGCAAAGCGTATGTTTTTAATTCATATATTAAAGCAGTTGTTCCCGATATTGCCACAACTGTTACGGTTATGATATACAATGTCCGTTCAAATAGCTTTGAAGATAACCTTGCAGTGCTGCAATATGACATTGATGGCAGAGATGAGTACAACAAGGTATTTGTTCCTGAAAAAGACATAACCGGAAGGCTGATGATTGCATTTACCACACCAGCGCAGCATGATTCTCAAATAGCTTTGATTGACAATATAACTATAACTAATGCAAAAACCTCGGCATCAAAGGTTGTAGTCAGCGGTTATCCATACCCCGAAAGGGTATTGACCGGGAAATATCAATTTTCATCAAATTTCGAAACATCGGATATGTCCACTTACAGGTGGCTGATTTCTCCCACAAAAGAAGGCGTCTACATACCGATTTCCGGTGAAACTGACATTTCAATTTCACTTACCAGGGAAATGCTCGGTAAGTTTTTAAAACTTGAAGTAACCCCATGTTCACTCAACGGTCCGGTTTCAGGAGAAGCCATGGTATCTTCTCCAATTGAAATAAAAGATATCCCAAATGGCGGAGGCGGTTCACAATATATAAGTGCACCTTCAAACGAAGATTACGAAGATGATAAACCAGCTCAAATTCCAAATACAAATACCGTTAACAGAGGAACAACCTTCAGTGTTATTAATATTTATGCGCAATGCTTTTCAAGCTCTAACAACTTTTTCGATGCTTATGGGCATTGGGCAGAGCAGGATATAATATTAATGAATGCGGCAGGTATTGTAAACGGACGCTCCAACAACCTTTTTGAACCTAATGAACCAATAACAAGAGCAGAGTTCGCAGCTTTTATGATACGTGCTTTTTCCCTTGCTCCTTTGTATTACGAAGGCGGATTTGATGATGTTAACAGTTGGGATTGGTATTCCGGTGTGGTTGAAACTGTAACAAAATACAATATGGCACAAGGTATAGGCGATAAGCTGTTTGCTCCGCTTGTGCCCATGAATCGTGAACAAATGACGCTTATGACAATGAAAGCTCTTCAGATGACAGGTGTAAAAGTAAACGATTACAGTAAAATTGTATTTACTGACAGCTCAAAAATCAGTTCATGGGCTTTGGACGCTGTAAATAAAGCCACTTCGTCCGGCATTATTTCAGGATATATTGACGGTGCTTTCAGACCGCATGATAATACAACAAGAGCGGAAGCCGTTGCAATTATAAAAAGAATGCTGACATATGTAATTACTGCCGAAGAATAATCAGACATATGTACATAAATAATACACACCCATATAATAAAGTATGGAGGTGTATTTTTGTGGATAATGATAAAAATCGGGGTTTTTATGTCGGCCCAATGGTGTATTTCGGGACATATCCTCTCCCGTTGCCTGTATGGGAAAAGATATTTGGCTCCCAAATGGATGAACCTGAGGGGAACTATATAGAAAAAACAAGTCAAAATTATTTTTCGTTGCCTTTTCCTGAAGATCAGGAGTGATTATAAAAAAAGGGGGGTTACCCCTTTTTTTCAATACGGAGTCTTGCAATTTACTCCGAAATATGCTATATTTATAATATACAAACGAGAGGTGTTACTATGCCCATTAGAATTCCGGACAAACTGCCCGCAGCAAGAGTTTTAAGAAGTGAAAATATATTTGTTATGACAGAAAAAAGAGCGACGCGTCAGGATATTCGTCCTCTCAAAATTGCTCTATATAATATTATGCCTACTAAAATCACAACAGAAGCGCAAATTCTGCGCGCATTATCAAACTCACCATTACAGATTGAAATTATACTTCTTCACCCTAAAAATCACATATCAAAAAACACTCCAAAGGAACATCTGGTTTCATTTTATAAAACATTTGATGAAATAAAACACGAAAAATTTGATGGTCTTATTATAACAGGTGCCCCTGTTGAGCTGTTAAATTTTGAAGAAGTAGATTACTGGCAAGAGCTTACTGAGCTTATGGACTGGAGCTTATCTCATGTAACCTCCACTCTGCACATATGCTGGGCTGCACAGGCGGGTCTTTATTATCATTACAACGTGCCTAAATATCCCCTTGACAGTAAAATGTTCGGTGTATTCCGCCACAAGGTACTAAAGAAACAAAACAAGCTTGTGAGGGGTTTTGATGATGTCTTTTATGCTCCGCATTCTCGCCATACAAAAGTTAGATTCTCCGATATACAAAAGGTGCATGAGCTTGAAATTATTGCCACCTCAAAAGAAGCAGGAGTTTATCTTGTCACTTCAAAAGATGGGAAACAAATCTTTGTAACGGGTCACTCCGAGTATGATGCCGAAACACTTGATTCAGAATACACAAGAGATATTGATCGAGGTATAAATACAGCTATTCCGGAAAACTACTATGAAAACAATGACCCGTCATTGCCACCCATTGTCAGATGGCGTTCTCATTCAACACTTTTATTTACAAACTGGCTGAATTACTGTGTATATCAGATAACACCTTATAACCTTAATGAAATAGGTTGGGAGGATAAACTTGAAAATTAATCCCGTAAATTTCTATAAATCCGTCTATGGTATTCTTGAATATGTTACGCCTTTGAAATTTGACTGCGGCTGTCTTTGTGACCATATATGTTGCCAAAAAACAGATGCCGGCGAGGGAATGTATCTGTATCCTTATGAGCGTTTAATGTACGGTCAGATTCCTTCATGGGCAGATATCAGCGAAAGTGATTTATATGTAACGGGACAACCTACGCCGTTTTTTTCATGCAACGGAAACTGCGAGAGGTCATTGCGTCCTCTTGCCTGCAGAATATTTCCACTTGTTCCTTATATTGACGATAAGGGCAGAATAAAAACTATCCTTGATCCGCGAAGCATAGGCTTGTGTCCGCTTTCCGAAAAAGGTACTTCAGAAGAATTCAAAAAAGCAGTGCATACAGTATCTCTTATGCTTGTAAAGATTTCCGACATTAAACCATTTTTATTGAAACAGTCTCAATTAATTGATGACTACATAGAAATAAACAATAGTATTTTTAATAATTGGAGGTAATAATTTTGAAAAAAGTGTTTTGTGCATTGTTAACAGCGGCTTTAATTTTAACTTCAGTACCAATGGTATCGGCCTCAATAGATGCCAGTGAAAATAACCTTATGAATCTTTTTTTTGAAAAAAATGTTAATCCGAATTATTACAGCGCAATTTTCGGCTCATTTATAAGCTTTGACACAGCAACCGGTGATACTGGTTATAGTCTTCGCACCAATAGTAATGAAGACATTACAAGTGAAATTTCTATGCTCACCAGACAGTTTGGTGTAACAGAAGAAGAATTATCTTTATATGTTGATTCGTTTATTTCATACTTCACTGATAAACCCGAGGAATTTGAGCTGTTTATATCTTTTGTAATTAATACCGAAAACCTCGTTTTGCCAATGCACATGCAGGAATCGTCCCTACTTCAGTTTAAAGATATCTCAAACTATATGATAAATGAGTATTATGGAACAATCTATGCCTTTAATCTTATCTCATCAATTAATAAAGACTATCACGAGGCATCAGGTGACGCAATGTTTTATATTCTTGACGACGAACTCAATATACGTGACAACGTCAGTGACAGTATAAAATGTATATTGAATTCAAACACCTACTTTAATTCATTTGCCATGGAAAAAATTACTGACCTTGTAATTTTTTCGTCTGGCTGCACAGAAACAGAAAAAAGTAATTTTTACCAGTTTTTAATATCTCTTGATGTGGTATCAATGAATATGGATGATTCGTCCAATGAACAGGATGATGCAATATCAACATTATATACCTCTCTTGCTTCGGCTTACAGACAAGGAAATGATTATATTAGTGAGTTTAATAGCTATGAAGCTGTTGCAAACGAATATATACCAAAAATCAGAAATACCTCCTCATCGGAGCAACGGAAAAATATAATTTCAGAATCATTATCAAAGGCAGCTGAAATAAAACTAAAAAACACCAGTGTATCTTCGAACACAGTAAGTACAATAATCAGTGATGCTTCTTATTTTGAATTTTCTTCATTAAATGCTTTAATGGTAAGAAATGTACTTATTGATAATGGCATTTCGGTTTCCTCAAACCTGGAGTTTGATATAAACATAATATATCCCCCTGCCGGCTTCCCCGAAGGCTTTACAATAAGGTTCCCCTCTGATGTATTTACTTCACTTAATAAATATCATATAAAGAATATTAAAATTAAGTCCCCCGAGGGTGATATTGTAATTTCAAGGGCAGGCATAGCCGCCGGCGATTTTCTGTCAACAGGAGCAAATTTCACAGTCAATCTTCGCCGTGCAAGTGCAGCTTCTATAATTCCGAATATGTCAGATTATGCACAGGGAAGCCCTGTTTTGGCAATTAATGTTTCAAGCGGCACAAAAATTACTGATTATATTCCGCGAGATGTTATGTACTACGGCAAGGATATATCAGGCGATACGGACAATTATGCAACTAATAATTTTTATTACATTAAATCCGATAAAACAAGGGACCATGTTTCTGATTATATGAATAATGAAGATTATATTTCCTTTGAAATCGGCAACGCAAATTACTTTGTGCATATAGAAGGAAAGCTTGTTGAGCCTTCTCCGGGCAGTATAAAACCCGGTAATCCAAGCACAGGTATTAATACGGATACAAAAAAACAAGACGATAAAAATGATGATACCGAGAATGAGACACAGGAAAAAGAACCGGAAATCGAAGTGAATTTTAACGATGTTAACACCTCTCACTGGGCAAGCAGTTATATATATGAGCTTGCGAGTTCGGGCATTGTTTCCGGTACGGGTAACGGCAATTTTGAACCGGATACACAAATCACAAGAGAACAGTTTACAAAAATGATACTTGAATCGCTGAATCTTTATATGGAGGGGGAAAAAAGCACTTTTGATGATGTTGATAACGATGCATGGTACTCACCTTATGTTGCCTGTGCCTCAGAGTCAGGCATTGTAAAGGGTATCGGTGAAAATATTTTTGGAATTGGCAAAGAGATAACACGTCAGGATATGTCTGTTATGGTAGTACGTGCTGCAAAATCAGCCGGCAAAAATTTGACACAACTATCTGACCATGAATATAATGATTACAAAAAGATTGCCGATTATGCACTTGAATCTATGCTGATCCTCTCAGAAGCAGGTGTAATTACAGGCTTTGAAGACAATACTTTGCGAGGCGATGAATTCGCAACAAGAGCACAGGCTGCAAAAATTATATGCACACTTTTAAAGGTTGAATAAAATAAATGGAGATATAAAATGAAATTAATTCTTGCGACTAAAAATAACGGCAAAGTCCATGAATTGGCGGAGATATTAAAAGGGCATGAAATAATTACAATGTCTGAAGCCGGGTTTACAGAAGACATTGAAGAAACAGGAAAAACATTTGAAGAAAATGCGTTGATTAAAGCCGAGGCGGTTTGTGCCGCCTCGCATCTTCCCGTTATTGCAGATGATTCTGGTCTTGAGGTCTTTGCTCTTGATATGCGTCCGGGCATTTTTTCTGCACGGTATGCAGGAGAAGGAACAAGTTATAAAGAAAAAATCGAAATTCTGTTGGAAGAATTAAAAGATAAGACGGACCGTCGAGCACGTTTTGTTTGCTGTGCAGCACTATGTTTTCCCGATAAAAGAAGATACACTTTCAGAGGTGAGGTTTACGGCTCCATCGCCTTTTCACCAAAAGGCGATAACGGCTTCGGTTACGATCCGGTATTCCTTTTTGAGGACGGAAGAACTTTTGCGGAAATCTCAGCGGAAGAAAAGAACAAATTTTCACATAGAAGCCGTGCTTTTCACAAGCTTTTTGATTACCTGAAAATTATTTGATTTATTTCGACAAAAACCCTTGATTTTTTACCGGCAGTTTGTTACAATGTTTAGGGTTAGTTTAATTGAGATTGTTAATTTATTATCAATATTGTTATTATAGGAGGTTTCAGTTAGCATGGAAAAGCAAAATTTACCATTCAATGGTACACAAGAGCAGGCTGATAAGCTGGCGAAGGTTATAAAAGAACATAAGGATATACAAGGCGCCGTAATCCCTGTTCTTCATGAAGCTCAGGAAATATATGGTTATCTTCCATATGAAGTTCAGACAATGATAGCAGAAGGATTGAATGTCCCCTTGGCAGAGGTTTACGGAATAGTAACATTCTACTCAAGGTTTTCACTTTATCCAAAGGGTAAATTCCAGATAGGGGTTTGTTTAGGTACTGCTTGTTATGTAAAGGGAAGCAACTTGATTCTTGATAAAGTAAAAGATATTATAGGCATTGATGTCGGAGAATGTACTCCTGACGGAAAGTTTTCAATAGACGCTACACGCTGTATAGGTGCCTGCGGTCTCGCCCCCGTAATGACAATTAACGAGGATGTATACGGAAAATTAACTGTTGATCAGGTTGAAGATATACTTAAAAAATATTAATTGGAGGGTTTATAATGAAAAGTTTTGCAGAACTTGAAGAAATAAGAAATAAAATGCAAAGTAAACTCAATATCAGGAAAGACGGCGATGGAACACGTGTTGTTGTAGGTATGGCAACTTGCGGTATTGCTGCAGGCGCACGCCCCGTTTTAGCCGCTCTTACCGATGAAATATCAAAACGAAATTTATCACATGTAACAGTTTCACAAACAGGCTGTATTGGTGTTTGTCGTCTTGAACCCATTGTTGAAGTTCTTGCTCCTGGCGAAGAGAAGGTTACTTATGTTAAGATGACACCGGAAAAAGTCACAAAGGTTGTTGCCGAACACCTGGCAAACGGCAGAGTTATCAGTGAATATACAATAGGTGCAGATAAATAATTGAAAGGAAGTGGTTATAATGGAGAGAATCAGAGGACACGTTTTAGTCTGCGGCGGAACAGGCTGCGCATCATCAGGCTCTGGTGCCATTATTAAAGAATTTGAAGATCAACTCAAGGCTTTTGCTTTAGATAAAGAAATCAAAGTAATTCAGACAGGTTGCTTTGGTCTTTGTGCTTTAGGCCCGATAGTGGTTGTTTATCCGGAAGGCTCATTTTACAGCACGGTTAAAGTTGAAGATGTAAAAGAAATCGTTGAAGAACATCTTCTTAAAGGTAGAATTGTAAAGAAGCTCCTTTATGATGAAACAGTTGAAGAAGATACTATAAAGAGTTTGAATGAAGTTGATTTTTATAAAAAACAGATGCGTATTGCACTTCGCAATTGCGGTGTTATTGACCCTGAGAATATAGATGAATATATAGCTCTTGACGGTTATAAAGCTCTTGAAAAAGTTCTCACAACAATGTCAAAGGAAGATGTAATAGACACAATTAAAAAATCCGGTCTTCGCGGCCGTGGCGGTGCAGGCTTTTCAACGGGTATGAAGTGGGACTTCACTTATAAAGCAGAGGGTGACCAGAAATACGTTGCATGTAATGCTGACGAAGGTGACCCGGGCGCATTCATGGACAGAAGCGTTCTTGAAGGTGACCCACATACTATAATTGAGGCCATGTCAATAGCTGCATATGCAGTGGGCGCAAATCAGGGATATATTTATATCCGTGCAGAATATCCGATAGCAGTAAAAAGGCTGCAAATAGCAATTAAACAGGCAAAAGAATACGGAATTTTAGGTAATAACGTTTTGGGGACAGACTTTTCGTTTGATTTAGAGCTTCGTCTTGGTGCAGGCGCATTCGTTTGCGGTGAAGAAACAGCTCTTCTCACTTCCATAGAAGGCAACCGCGGTGAGCCGAGGTCACGTCCTCCCTTCCCTGCTGTAAAAGGTCTGTGGGGCAAACCGACGCTTTTAAATAACGTTGAAACATATGCCAACATTCCGGTTATAATAAATAATGGTCCTGAGTGGTTTAACACAATAGGCACAGAAAAGAGCAAGGGCACTAAGGTATTCGCATTAGGCGGCAAGATTAATAATACCGGTCTTGTTGAAGTGCCTATGGGAACAACCTTGCGCGAAATCGTTGAAGAAATCGGCGGCGGAATCCCCAATGGCAAAAAGTTTAAAGCCGCACAGACAGGTGGCCCTTCCGGCGGATGTATCCCCGCTTCA
>CAZUVQ010000049.1:0-1824 GCA_964623915.1 uncultured Oscillospiraceae bacterium | reverse complement strand
TCCTATCGACTTTGAGTCGCTTAAAAGTATTGGCTCTATGATGGGCTCAGGCGGTCTTATAGTAATGGATGAAGACAACTGCATGGTTGATATAGCTAAGTTCTTCCTTGCGTTTACAGTTGAAGAATCCTGCGGCAAATGTGCTCCCTGCCGTATCGGCACAAAGAGACTTTATGAGATTTTAGAAAAAATAACAGACGGTAACGGCACAATGGAAGACCTTGAAAGGCTTGAAGAGCTTGCAAAAACAATCCAGTCATCTTCCCTTTGCGGTCTTGGTCAGACGTCACCAAATCCCGTTTTAAGCACACTCCGCTATTTTAAGGATGAATACATTGCACACGTTGTTGATAAAAAATGTCCTGCAGGAGTATGCAAAAACTTATTGAATTATGTAATTATCGAAGATAAGTGTAAGGGTTGCTCACTCTGCGCCAGAAAGTGCCCTGTAAATGCTATCTCGGGCGAGATTAAATCACCTTATACAATTGATACGGAAAAATGCATCAAATGCGGTCTCTGTATTTCAACGTGTAAGTTTGGCGCAATAGAAAAACACTAAAAGAAGGGAGTGTATGATAATGGAAAAAGTAAATATAAAAATTAACGGCCAGGCGGTCAGTGTTCCGGCAAGTTATTCGGTTTTAGAAGCTGCCCGCTATGCTAATGTAGATATTCCCACACTTTGTTATTTAAAGGATGTCAGCCAGACCGGCGCATGCAGAATGTGTGTGTGTGAGGTTTCAACAGCAAGGGCACTTCAAGCTGCTTGTGTATACCCTGTTTCCGAAGGTCTTGAGGTTAAGACAAATACTAAAAAGGTTCGTGATGCAAGACGTGCCACTTTAGAACTCATTTTGTCAGCTCATGACCGTAAGTGTCTGACATGTGTAAGAAACCGCAACTGTGAGCTGCAAAAATTAAG
This sequence comes from uncultured Oscillospiraceae bacterium, assembly GCA_964623915.1. Taxonomy (GTDB): domain Bacteria; phylum Bacillota; class Clostridia; order UMGS1883; family UMGS1540; genus CAZUVQ01. Next base: position 899 of record CAZUVQ010000049.1, on the reverse strand, counting down.
TGATGATTTGGGCGTAACAGATATTCCTTTTGAAGGAGAAAGAAATGAATACACTATAGATGATATTTCACCATCTATTGTTCGTGATAACAATAAATGTATTCTTTGCCGCCGCTGCGTAAGTGCATGTAAAAACATTCAGACTGTATCTGTAATAGATGCGGCTGAACGTGGATTTAATACAAAGATTACATGTGCATTTGATAAATCCCTCTCTGAGGTTGACTGTGTAAACTGTGGTCAGTGTATCATATCTTGCCCAGTTGGCGCACTTCGTGAGAAAGACAATACAGAAAAGGTTTGGGAAGCTATCAATGATACTGACAAATACGTTGTTGTTCAGGCAGCTCCTGCTGTCCGTGCGGCTCTTGGTGAAGAGTTCGGTCTGCCAATGGGAACAGCTGTAACAGGAAGAATGGCAGCAGCATTGAGACGATTAGGTTTTGACAATGTATTTGATACAAATACAGCTGCAGACTTAACAATTTTAGAAGAAGGAACAGAGCTTTTAGACCGTATCAAAAACGGCGGAGTTCTGCCTATGATAACCTCATGCAGCCCCGGCTGGATAAAGTTCTGTGAGCATAATTTCCCGGAATTTTTACCTAACCTTTCAACCTGTAAATCACCGCACGAAATGTATGGCGCTCTCTTAAAATCATATTTTGCGGAAAAAATCGGTGTAGATCCTGCAAAAATGGTTGTAGTATCAGTAATGCCCTGTGTTGCAAAGAAATTTGAAGCACAGCGTGAAGAATTGGGTTCTAAATATCCCGATGTTGATATAGTTTTAACCACAAGAGAGCTTGCAAGAATGATTAAACAGAGCGGCCTCGATTTTGCAAAACTGCCTGATGAAGGCTTTGATTCACCTTTTGATGTTAACACAGGTGCAGGTG
>CAZUVQ010000048.1:0-13418 GCA_964623915.1 uncultured Oscillospiraceae bacterium | reverse complement strand
TCCATTCCATTATATCACACTTTTTTCTGTCCATCAAATCAGGGAGGGTGGCAGTAGAGGGCACAAATAAAAGCCGAGTGCTGAGAGGATTATTAAATCCTATAACAACACTCGGCATGGTCGGAGTGATGGGATTCGAACCCATGGCCTCTTGGTCCCGAACCAAGCACTCATACCAAACTGAGCTACACCCCGAAATCATATAACGAGGTGTATTATACCATTTTAAAGCCTAATTGTCAATACGTTTTGGTGACATTAATAAAATAGTGATGAAGGGTCAACTGTTATACCATCTTTTATAGCTTCAAAGTGCAGGTGAGAGCCCTTGTTTGCCTCAACCTTTGCAGTTGCACCTACTTTTCCAACAACAATTCCATAATCCACAATATTACCCTCTGAAACAAAGCATTCAGAAAGCCCGCAATATTTGCTTGTAAGACCGCCGCCGTGATCTACTGTAATAGTAATTCCCCATAGTCCGTCATCTTTAACACTCGAAACAGTACCATATGCGGCTGCGGACACATCTGTGCCCTCAGGAGCACTGATATCTAAGCCGTTATGTGTTCTGAAATCATTTGTTGTTTTTGAATATATCATTTTTTCGCCGCTGAATGTCTCTGATATTTCTCCTTTTACAGGCATATTAAATACAAGTGCAACACTCTGTTCTATGACAGGTTCTTCGGTTTTCGGGGAAAGGGCCTCGTTTGCCGTAGCGGGTGCATCTACTTTTTGTGCTATTGTTTCCGGTTTTGGTTGAGGCACCCCGGCCGGTTCACTTTGAAGATTGGTTTTTATTGAAAGTTCTTCTTTAGCAACAGGTGTTTCAGTTACCGGTGTCGGAACATAGGTTATTCCGTCATCCTGTATGTCTTTGTTGTTAGAACCGATTGAAATCAATGTTATTGCTAGTGCCATTAAAAGCACATATACGCCGTATGTTTTAAGCTTTTTCACAATAATCAACTCCTTTATTTCTATATTTTGCCACTTTTTTTATTATTAATACATTAAATTTTTGTGAAGAATATGTAATATACTATTAAACTGCACATTTTAATGCTATAATGTATTTTGAGGTGATATTTTTGAAAAGACAACTTTTTGCAGTAATTCTTTCTCTTTTAATTCTATGCAGTTCTTCGTTTGCTGACGTTATATATGAAAACTCACAAAGTCGTACACTGACACGCGGCGTTACACATACATATATAGAAAAGCTGGCAGAAAGCGGTTGGCAGAAGATTAATGTCATAAAAGCTGACTTGACTGACAGCAATGTGGATGTGGATGTGATATATAGCAGCAAGGGAATCAGTTATAAGAGCACAGTATTATCTCTTGCAAAAGAAAATGATGCTGTTGCGGCGGTAAACGCCGATTTTTTTGATATGACAATACCTTCGGGAAGGACATCTCCGCTTGGACTGACTGTTTCAAAGGGGGAAGTTATTTCCTCACCGTCGCACGACAATATGCTTGCGGCACTTGCAAAAGTTGATGGAAAGTGGCTGGCGGATTACTTTTCTATGCAATTAAAGCTTAAAGCCGATAATGGTAACAGTATGGATATTCTTCATATAAATAAATTTCATTCTACATCTTCTATAGTAATGTTTACCCCAGCATGGGGCAGTGCCACACCCGCTGCCGAAGGCGCATGTGAGATGACTGTTATTGATGGTGTTGTCACAGCCTTAACTGAAAACAGCAATAATACGGTAATACCCGAAAACGGTTATGTACTTCGGGTAAACCCCAAAATAAACAACTTTTTTGCAGAAAACTTCAAAGTGGGGGACAATGCAGAAATTTCGCTTGAAATTTACCCTTCCGGTGACATTGAAAATTCAATTGGTGGCGGCAGTGTATTGTGCAGTAACGGCAAAATCCATAAATTTACAAATGAGATTACAGGCAAGCATCCGAGAACAGCAGCAGGTGTATCAGAGGACGGTAAAATGCTGTACCTTGTTACAGTAGAGGGCAGGGAGAGTAATACCCCGGGTATGACGCAGACAGAGCTTGCCAACCTGATGCTTTCGCTTGGAGCCTTTACTGCAATAAACTTTGATGGCGGCGGCTCAACGGAAATGGTGGCACGAGACAAGCAAGGTGGTACGCAAATTATAAATACACCGTCGGAGGGAACTGAAAGAGCAATATCAACTGCACTTGGAGTTAAAGCTACAGGAACTGATGGAGTGTTTTCTTCAATGGAGATAACACTTTCTAAGGATATTGTTTTTTGTGGGGACTATGTTGAGGTGTGGACAACGCCTCTTGATAATTATTATAACCCTGTATTAATAGATGGAACGCTTTCATATGCTGCTGATAGCGGTTATTTTGTTGATAACAAGTATTACCCTGTAAAAAAGGGTGAGCATGAGATTACCGTCACATGTCAGGATATAACAGCGAAGATTACGGTAAAGGTTACAGATGACTTAAAAACACTTCTAACGTATCCATCCTCATTTGCCGGTACAAATGCAAGAATCAATGTAATTGCTATTGACAGTAACGGTTTCAGAAGTGATATATCGCCCCAATCTGTAAGCTTTGATATAACGGGTGATGGAACTGTAAATGACGGAGAAATAAACTGTAACGGAAGTGTTACTGTTGCAGCTTCATTCAAAAATAAAACGGCTTATTGTTACGGGAACAATGCGCAAACAAAACAGGAAAGTTATTCCTTTGACATAAAACAACCCACACTTCTTTTGTACCCTGACAAAATTTTCGGCTCTGTGAAAGAGGAAAAAAATATTGTAAGAAGCGGCAAATCAGCTTGTCTTTCATATGATTTTAATAACCTCGATGTAACGGAAACAAAAGCAGTATATATGAACTTTAACAAAGATATTCCCCTGTCAGGGGCAAAATATATAACTATGTGGGTATATGGTGATAACAGCATGCAATGGCTTCGCGCCCAGATTGACGGTAGTGATGGTACAGTTTACCGTGAAACTATTGCGGAAAATATCGATTTTGAAGGCTGGAAATACATCGAGTATAAAGTGCCCGAAAAAGCCTCATCAGGTTATCTTTCAAGGATATATCTTGTAGGCAATGATGCGGCAAACAGTGCAAGCGGAAAAATATATGTGGATGATATAACTGTTTTGTCTGAAGGAGCTAATCCGTATAAGCAGGTAATAACAGATTACATGATGGGAAGGGTTGATTCGCCCACATTTACAGTAATGCCAAGAAAGCCTGACAGGAACTGCTTTTTAAATATTATTACAGGCACTCTTCTTGAAAAAAATGCAAAAAAATATGATTCCGATTATGCTTTCGGTGATTATCAGAATGCTCAGAGCATTAAAAATATGGATATCTTGTACAAAAACGGTTCTGCCTTTATACACCTACAAGATACAACTCCTTATAAGAAATATGCAAATTTATTAAACCTTGAAACAAATGGGTTGTCAAGCGTGTTCATTTTCACCGATAGCGGTATAATTGATGAATCAGAAAAAAGATTGTTTGATAACACGATGAAAAAATTATTTGATAAAGGAATTAATTTGTTTGTTATTTCGGAAGGCAGTGAAAATTCATCTGACCTTATAAACGGTGTCAGATACTTGACGATTAAAAATAAACCTGAAATAAATTTAGGCAGTTATGAAAAATCAAAGTCAGATGTAAAAATTATAGTTTTCTACGTTGACGGGAAAAACGTAACATATGAATTTAAATCAGTACTTTAAATAAAAGTGCTGTGACAAAATGCACCGACCGCACAAAGAAGCAAAAAACTTGAAAATACGGCATTTTTAGACGTTCTCAAGTTCATTATAGTTTAGTAAGAAATCTGCAAACTGGCCTCCCTCGTGCAGAGGGAGGGGAACCGCGTCAGCGGTGGAGGGATTGACCACTAAAAATTATATCAAATATTATCGGTTGTATACCCTAATATCAATTTTCTTTGCGCTATGAACATACTTCCCCTCTCGACGTACCAATGTACGCCTTCGGGCAAGGGCTAACATGGCGTACGCCCTGTTAGCTTTCAGTTTGTCAATTCTGCACTATTTTGTAACAGCCCCCCATTTTCAGATGTAAGTTTTATCAAAAATAATAACAGTATAATAATTTGGATATTCCTTTTGAATCTGGCTGTCGATTTCCGCCTTCAGCTCTGCTTCTGAGAGATTGAATTTAACGGGTATTATAATATCAAAAATAAGATTTGTGTGTGTTTCACCGCATACTACTCTGAAATCATGCATTGAAAGCTCGCAGTTGATATTTGTTATAATGCCTGTAACAAGCTTACGAAGGTCAGCTGTTTTTTCATCTTCAGTTTCTATGGGGTCAAGATGAATGGTTGTGATAATACCCATATCGTTTAAAATTTCCCGTTCGGCAAGGTCAATAATATCATGTATTTTTATGATATTTGTATTGGCAGGAACTTCTGCATGAACAGAGGCTATATATTTATTCGGGCCGTAGTTGTGAACTATCATGTCATGTATATCAATAATATCACTGTATGACTTTATGCGTCTTTCAATCTCTTCGGAAATTGACCTTTCGGGTTTCTGACCAAGTAGGGGACCCATTGTATCACGCAGTATTCCAATTCCAGAAAATATAACATAAACAGCAACAAGCAAGCCGGCATAGCCGTCTATTTCAATGCCCGTAAATTTAGCTGTCAGTGCACACAAAATAGTTACAGAAGTTACGATTACATCATTTATACTGTCACGTGATGCGGCTGTCATGACAGTGGAGTTAATCTTTTTGCCTATTGATGTGTAAACATGGTTTAAAAACAGCTTTGCGGGGATTGTAAGTATAAGCACAGCAATCATAACAAAGTCAAACAAGATTTTCTCCGGTGAAAAAATTTTTTCCATAGAGGTTTTTATAAGTTCAACTCCCAATACCAAAATAATAATAGATACTACAAGAGCAGAAATATACTCAAATCTTCCGTATCCAAAAGGGTGCTTGTCATCGGCGGGCTTACCGGATAATTTAAAACCCATAAGCGTAACGAAGCAAGAACCCATGTCAGAAAGGTTATTGAAAGAGTCAGCAGTAACGGCAACGCTCCCTGAAAGTGTGCCTACAAAAAACTTGATAAAAAATAATACCAGATTGGTAATAATACCTATTATGCTTGCTTTTATGCCAAGTTTTCTCCGGATAGTCGAGTTCAAAGTAAAACCCCCTTTTAAGTTAAAAAAACCCAATGAGACAAAAGGATAAATATTTACTCATTATAACACATTTTTATTTATAGTGCAAGATTTCATTTATTTTAGTATTATATTATATTATGTGCAAATAATTGATTAGTTTACTAAAAAAAGATTTTTCAGGCTTTTTTATTTATAAAATATTGCAATATTAATTATTTGTGGTATGATTATAACAAATTTATAAAATGCAGGTAAAAAAATGATAATAAGCAATATACATACGCATACAACATTCTCTGACGGTATTTCGACGCCTGAGGAAGTAGTGGAATATGCTATAAGAAAAGGTCTTTTGGGGCTTGGTTTTTCTGACCATGGATATACTGATTTTGATTTGTCGTATTGTATGAAAGATATAAAAGCATATAAAGACAAAATACGCTTTCTCACGGATAAATATAAAAATCAAATTTACATTTTTTTAGGTGTAGAGCGTGACTTTTATTCTGACGAGGATATTAATGACTATGACTATGTTATAGGCTCGCTTCACTATATATACTCAAATGGAAATTATTATCCTGTCGACGAATCAGCAATAGCCCTGAGAAAATGCCGTGATTTTGCTTTTGGCGGCAATGAAGCTGACATGGTAAAAGCATATTATGATAAGCTTGTAGAAGCAGCAATAAAAACAAAGCCTGATGTGTTGGGGCATTTTGATGTCATAACAAAGTTTGGTCTGATAAATGAAGAAAGTGACGTTTACCGTAGAACAGCAAGAGAAGCACTTGATGCTCTGATTGATACAGGTGTGATTTTTGAGGTTAATACAGGTGCTATGGCAAGAGGTTACAAGAGTATGCCTTATCCTGCAAAAGAACACCTTCAAAGAATTTTTGAACGGGGCGCAAGGGTGTTGGTAGGGAGTGACTGCCACGATGCTAAAATGCTTTGTTATGGGTTTGATTTTACATCACAGCTTTTGTATGAGATAGGTTTCAGAAGTGTAACGGTATTAAAAAAGAACGGCTTTTGTCAAGTGCCGATTGAGAATTGAGGAAGTAATTATGATTAAGCATGTTGAGGATTCTAAAACAGAACAGGTTCAGATTTTATCACAAGGGTCGCTGAATGGTTATAAAAGACTATTCGGTGGGAAACTGATGGAATGGATTGACATAGTTGCGGCTGTTGTTGCAAGACGTCATTCGGGAATGAATGTTACAACTGCTGTTGTTGATTCCTTGCAGTTTAAAAAAGCCGCCTATGCAAACGATACAATTGTTCTGCAAGGGTTTATAACTTATACCGGCAATACTTCAATGGAGGTTTGTGTAAAAACATTTGTAGAAAGCCTTGACGGCTCAAAGGATATTATAAATACGGCTTATATAGTTATGGTAGCACTTGATGAAAACGAAAAACCCTCTCCCATTCCGCAGCTTGAACCTTTGACAGATGAAGAAAAAACCGAATGGGAAGCGGCAGTAAAGCGCAACGCATTCAGAAAAATGAGAAAATTGGAAAATTTTTAAAAGGGGGGATACCCCCCTTTTTTCTATTGATAGTATTATTACTGAATTTTCAAAGATTTCTTTATAGGCGGCCAGATGATATAAGCTATGATACTGCCTAATATCGCTGCATAAAGCTGCAGATGAGTGAACATCTGGGTTATTTTTATCAATATGTTTTCATTTAAACCACTGAATATAGGAATTATGATAAGTGCAACTGCTCCCCACATTGACAGCCATTTTAACACAGAACCCAAAGCAAGGCCTGCAATAAGGCTTTTTGATGTTTTTCGCCCAAAGTAAGCACCAAGAACAATTACTATGTTACCTATCATAATTACGGGGAACAACGAAAAATGTGTCGCCGGCATGATAGGGGCCTGAGTGATTAGAAATGATGTCACCGGTGCAATAACTGAAAGGGCAATACCACTCCAAAGACCGGCGCCCAAGGCTGTGATAATTAAAATAACGTTTACAAGCGGGCCGGAGATATAGGGCGAAATGTTTTTAAATAACTGTACTGCCAACATCACTGCAAGCAGAATTGCCGTTCTGGTCAATTTTTTTGCAAAATCCTTTTTCATGTTAAATTCTCCTTAAAGTTTGATTTTTTCGCTGAAAAAAGCCGCCTTTTTGATAAAGACAGCAGCAAAATCACCATATAAGGTTATTATGCAATTCTTTATCTCAGGAACTAACCTTTAAATCAGAAGCATTTTAAAGCAACTACATTATATACTAATTAACGGTATTATGCAATATTTTTTTATAATTATTTGCAGATAAAAAATTTATATGGAGGCATTATGGAATTTATAAAAAACGTTAACACCCCAATCGGAACTATTGCAATAGTATGCGACGGTGAAAACATACTAAGAACTCAGTTTCATTCTTTAACAGAAACCGAGTATCATCCATTGGCTGACAGGGCAGAAAAAGAGCTTACGGAGTATTTTGAAGGCAAACGAAAAAGCTTTGAGTTGCCACTTAAAGCTGTTGGAACCGAGTTCCAGAAAAAGGTGTGGGACGCTCTTTCGAAAATTCCATATGGGGAAACAGCCACGTATGGCGAAATAGCAAAAATGATTGGAAACAGCAAAGCATGCCGGGCAGTGGGCGGAGCAAACAATAAAAACCCTATTCCGATTTTTATCCCCTGCCACAGATGTATCGGTGCAGACAAAAGCCTTGTGGGATATGGCAGTGGGCTTGATATTAAGAAAAAATTGCTTGACCTTGAGAGGTGCGTCTATAAAAAATAAAAGGAATAAGGTGTATTTTCTGTAAATTATTTATTTTCTAAAGAATAAAAATTCACTTTTAGCGCAAACTATGATTAAATCATAAAAGGAGGTTTTTTATGACATCAAAGGAGCTTATGTATTTGGAAGATTCTCTTAGCTTAGAGGAACAGCTCGTCACAAAGTGCAACGATTATGCAAAAAAAGTTACTGATCCACAATTAAAAACTGTACTGAGTAATATGGCGGGACAGCATCAGCAGCATTATAATAATCTGTTGACGCAGCTTAATAGTTAAGGGGGGATACAAAAATGGCAGGAAAACAAAACATGGCAGACAAAGAGTATATCGATGATGTATTATTGACAGCAAAAACATTATCAGGTCTATATCATTATGCAACACAGGAATCAACTTCAGAGCCGGTGCATTGTAATTTCAAGAATATGATGAATGAATCTATTGATATGCAGAATCAGATTTATAATCTTATGCAAAGTAAAGGTTGGTACCAACAGCAGCAGGCACAGCCTCAGCAGGTAAGCCAGGTAAAAACCAAATTCACAAATTAAAAAAAATCAGAGGTTTCGACTTTTAGTCGTAGCCTCTGATTTTTAAATTAATTTAATATATATTCAAAGCATTGTATATTATCTGTGCAGCTTGAGCACGCGTTGCAAGCTGTCTCGGATAAAAGAGATTATATCCCATGCCCTTGATTATTGAGAGGTGTTGCATTATTCCAACCGGCGTGCGTGCGTAATCCGATATTGAAGCTGAATCGGAAAAGGACGGTTCATAAACCTCTGTATCTGCAAACATAGCGTTATATACTATGACAGATATATCCTGCCTTGTAATCAAATCGTCAGGGCGGAAGGTGTTATTTTCATAACCATTAATAATACCTGCAGCTTTTGCGCTTGCTATGAATGGGGCGTACCATGAATTATCATCAACATCTTCAAAATCACAAACTGCATTCTTATCATAGCTTCCGTCTGCAAGAACTATTATTTTTGTAAACTCCGCTCTTGTTATATTTGAATTGCCCCAAAAAGTCCCGTCAGAATATCCAGCTAAAATTCCGGCCTGCGTTAATGAGTTAATTGCTTCTTCTGCCCATAAAAACTCCCCAATATCTTTGAATGTGTTGTTTTTGGGACTAATATCGTTCGTCTCTGAAAGAAGCTCACTTTTAACTGCATCAAATAATGGTTTAAGAGATGGGGGAATAGTATTGTTTTTTAAAAAATACAATGCTTCGTCTGAAAATTTTGAAAGCAGGGCATTGTAAACTGGTAAATTTTCAGAATACATTATCACCTTTGATAATGTTTCATTAATGATATCATCTATATTGTCTTCTGTAATATCAACATTCTTGTTATTTATATATTTTTCCATACCCGACAGAAATCTTTCCATATCGGAATCAGTAGCACCACCGTCGTATATTCTGCTAATAATAGAGGGGTACTCAATTTTAAGCTTATGATAAATATTGCTAAAGCTGTCTGCCGAGGCTTGCATGGCAAAAAGCATTAATGCAAGAATTAGTACTGATATTTTTTTCATAATAATCCCAATTCCGCCGCTCCGCTCCGGCACAAATAGTTTATTTAAAATCCCTTATCGGCGGAGCAGAGGAATGATAAGGGATTATTGGCGCATCATCGTTTCGGCTCTGCCGAAAATTTCGATGGCGCATAAATTCCGCCGGAGGCAAATAACGTGAAAATCACGTTATTCTCCTGAATAGAGCCGAAGCCTATGGCTTCGGCTCTAAAATTTAAACTTATTATTTACTCAAAGCCCTGTCAGCCATTACAACAGCTTCGGCTCTTGTTGAATTGACTAAAGGTCTGATTGTATTGTCTTCATATCCCTTTGTAAGACCGGTTGCAATTGCAACCTCAATGTAGCCCTTTGCCCAGGTTGAGGAAGAATCAAGGTCAGTGTACCCTGTAATTGTTCCTCTCGGGTCATACCCGATTATAGTGATAATCTTTTCGAGAATCTGGTCTCCGTTCAAAGCAACTGCACTGCCGTCATTTAAAACCTCGCCTTTGAAATGAATAGCACGCAGTATAACACTTATAACCTGTTCCCTTGTAACATAAGCATCAGGGATAAATGAATTTTCGTCAAATCCTATCATAAGCCCATGTTTCGCAGCTGCTGAAATGTAATTTTTTGCGTAGTGTTGCAGAGTATCTCCATAAGTAATCCCGTTTTCAACTGGGGCTATATTCATCATTCCTGTAACGATTATTGCAAGCTCTGCACGGGTAAGAGGGCTTTCAGGATCAAAAGAATCGGCAGTTCTGCCTTTAACAATACCCCTTTTAACTAAGGATGCAATTTCTTCTGCTGCCCAATGTGTTTCGGGCACATCTATAAACTTATTTTTATAAATGTCGTCGTCTTTTGTGTCGTCAACAACCGGAGGTTTTGGAACGCCGCCACCGCCACCGCCGCCACTCGGGCGTCTTCTAACAATAACTTTTATTGATGCTGTGTGACCGCCATCATCTGTAGTAACAGTAATGGTTGCAGTACCCGTTTTTCTGCCTTGAATTGTACCGTTTGAACTTACTGATACAATTTTAGAATCGGAGGATGACCAGGATACACGGGTGTTATAGGCCTGTGTTGGTGATATTTTGGCTTCAAGCCTTTCTGAAGCATCTTCATAAATTGTTGTTTCGCTGCCCTGTCTTATGGAAACTGAAAAAACAGGTCTGTATTCACTTGCCACTTCAATCTCTATGTTTCCTATATAACCATATATTGTATCAAAATCAACTAAATCCGACAAGTCACCGGAGCGATAAATATTCATATAATATTTATCGTTTGGATTAGAGTAGAAGGAAAAAGTAAGCTCTCCCAATTCATTCGATGCAGATAATGATGTGCTCTTTGTCTGTGCAGCTTCATCATCATAAATAACATTTTCTATCAGATTAATAATGCTTGCCGAATATGAATCCTTGGAAACCTTCACATCAAAAGTTCTTGATGGATGGTTTTCGTCAAGCAAAAGGGGCAATTCTGTAACATCATTATTCTTATAGACTTTCAAATATCTGCCAAAAAGAATATTAATGTTAATAATCCTTGCATATACACCACAATCTTCTTCGGCAACATCTGCAATAACTTTTATTGCATCAGTAAAATCCTTTGCGGAAAGTCCGGAGGAGAGAAAGCCTGTTTTAGCTCCGCTCATCTGCTCAAGGTCAAGAATAGCATTAATTACTTCGGCAATAATGTCAGAAACTGCTGTATTTGCACTTTCTGCGTTCTTTGTAAAGAGGTCTGAAAAATTGTTGCTTGATATTATCTGACTTAAAAAATCGTCACCTGTCATAAAGTCATAAATAGCCTGTGATGTGTCAGCATCTGCAAAAGCTTCTGCAAAATCTTTTCCGAACATACTGCCTATTAGTTTGATGTTTATATCAGAAAACAAACCGTTTAACGCAGCTTGATATGTATTTTTTGTGGAAAACATTACTGAACCTATTGATTTCATAAGGTTTATAATTTTGTCTGCCATCATATTATCTATTGTAGAATCTATGGTGGCGGTGGTATATGGTGAGCCATCCACAAGCACATCAATTCCGGCAGAAGATGCTTCATCCAAAAGGTTTAAAAGTATGGAATAAACACTTGTTAAATCATTTTCAAGGTTACTGTATTCTTCTGCGGCTGCGCTGTCGACAAAGTTGTAATTAGCATCGATAGCGGTATTGTCAGCGACAAAAGAATCAAGCAAATCAGTGAGAGCCTGAGAAGGCGAACCGCTTAGTGTTACTTCATTTTCTCTTAAATACTCAAGCTCGCATGTTCTTCTAAATGATTGTTTGTTTATTAGCTGGCTTGTTAAAAGAGATGCAGATACATCTGACCATGGGGATTGTGTATTTTCATAATCTTTTATGTTGTTATAATAGCTTTCTGCTATTAACAACGCATTTTCCTGAGCTGTAATAGACGAGTTTTTATGATCTGAAAGCAAGTTCTCAATTAGTGCTTTTGGATCAGTAGAGCCTGCTGATACTGTCAAAAAAGACATTGTAAGTAGCAGTGAAAGAATAATGCACATACATTTTTTCATAATTTTTTACTCCTTTATTTATTATATAAACTGTATATTTCCTTTAGTTTATTGATTTCAGAACTTGAAACTTTAGAAAAAAGTATTTGTTTTATTCGCACTTTTTCCTCAGCAGTAACTCCTCCTGACATCATAGTTGATACTTCGGTAATTTCTCCTGCCGAAAATCTTGAATATATGCTTTTAACATATGGGTGATCCATGATATTTGAGGGGAGAGTAGTTTCTGTTTCTTGCTTTTCGTTGCTCTCGGTTTGTATTTCCTGTTTTTTTTCGTCTGTATTTTCGGCTTCAGGAATGCTTTCGACGGGAGTTTTGGGTGGAATAGATATTATTTCAGGAGCAGAATACTCTTTGACCATCTGTTCAACCATTTTTCCGCCTGCGTATTTATACGCCTTTTGAAAACAAAAATAGCCTGTTGCAAGAATTGTAAGAATTAGGACAATAACAAAAATTCTCTTCATGTTGCTACACCTCTGACAGATTATTATTAAACTATATCACATTAATTCCTAAATTTCAATATTTTTAAATTAATTTTTAAAAAATATTTTTATTGTTATTGTTATTGTTGTTTAGTTTATGACGTTTGCGTATAATAATTACCAGTTTATGAAAGAAAACTCCGGCGGCAGAACCTATTGAATCTATTATAATATCCTTATTTAGACTTGCCCTTCCGGGAACATAATACTGATGCAATTCATCGGACATTGAATATAAAATGCAGAAAATTAAAGAAAAAATTACTTTTTGCCTGATTTTTTGGCAATAACCGATTAAATTCAGTGTTAAAAATCCAAGCACAAAATACAAAAACATATGAGCTGATTTTCGGATTATATGGTCAAGTTCACTCAAATATTTACTGTTTGGAACAAATTTTCCGGAAGTTATGTAAACCAAAGATTTTGATAAGAGCGCAACAATCCCTCCGCTTTGGTCTGCTGATGTAACTGAACTTCGTGAGGAAAACCAAAAAATCAGACCTGCCCATAAAAATAAAGCAATCAGGCTCAAATAAAAAAACAATTTTTCTCTCAATATAACACCTCTTTTATCGATTTATATTTTAATACATTACGGATAAAAATACAATATATAATTGAATTTTAATGATAAAAGTTATGCGAATATTGAATTTTTTAATAAAATTTGTCAGTGATTTTCCATAAAAAGCTAAAAAAATTTCAAAAACCTATTGTTTTCTTTATCCTTTTGTAGTATAAATATAATTGGAGATACACAAAACTCAGGAATATTTTCTGAGTTTAATAATTTGGTAACGTCAAATAACCTATGAAAAGTCAAACACTTGACAGGCAACGACAAAA
>CAZUVQ010000047.1:0-13608 GCA_964623915.1 uncultured Oscillospiraceae bacterium | reverse complement strand
GTGCCTTATCAATCAAGGTGAGCATGTCCCCCATGCCCAAAATTCTGGATGCCATTCTGTCCGGAAAAAACGGCTCAATATCAGTGACCTTTTCACCTATACAGGAAAATTTAATCGGTTTTCCTGTTACAGCTTTAACTGAAATTGCCGCACCGCCTCTTGTATCACCGTCAAGTTTTGTGAGAATAACACCGTCAATACCAATTTCTTCGTTAAAGCCTTTTGCAATATTAACGGAATCCTGCCCCGTCATAGCATCTACGACAAGCAGAATCTCAGTGGGATTTGTAACCTTTTTAATGTTTGAAAGCTCCTCCATGAGCTCCTCGTCAACCTGAAGCCTTCCGGCAGTGTCTATTATAACTGTATCAAACTGTGATGTATCACAGCTTTTAACAGCTTTTTCTGCAATGACAACAGGGTTATTAACCCCTTCCATTTTAAAAACGGGAACACCAACTTGCGAACCAACAACCTCAAGCTGTTTGACAGCTGCCGGCCGATAAACGTCACACGCTACAAGCATAGGGCGTTTGCCTTGTTTTTTAAGTAAACCGGCAAGCTTTGCGGCAGTTGTTGTTTTACCGGCACCGTTTAAACCTGCCAATAAAATAACCGTAGGCGGTTTCGGGGAAACAGCAATCTTTGCATCAGTTCCACCCATAATCTCAATTAGCTCATCACGAACTATTTTTATAATCTGCTGACCGGGTGTGAGGCTTTCAAGCACATCACTGCCAACTGCCCTTTGAGAAATGCGGGCAATAAAATCCTTGGCAACCAAAAAGTTGACATCAGCTTCCAATAACGCCATACGAACCTCACGCATAGCATCTTTTATATCCTTTTCGCTGACACGCCCCTTGCCACGAAGTTTTTTAAAGGTTGCCTGCAGCTTTTCACTTAATCCCTCAAATGCCATTATTACAACTCCATACCGCCTGATATGACGGATAATCTTTTTTTAACACTTTCCTCTATTTTCAATAGCTCGTCACGATTTTTTGAAGAAAGGCTTTTTATTTCTGTATTTATCTTTTCAGCTTCCCTCAAAATGAGCTCCGTTCTTTTATAAAGCCCTGTTTTTTCCTCAAACTCCAATAAGTGTGCCTCGCCTTTTTTAATAAAATCCCTTGCACATTGACGGGTTACACCTATGTTTTCCGCTATCTCGGAAAGAGAAAAATCCATATTATAATACATATCAAGAGCTTCCCTCTGCTTTTTTGTAAGCAGAGAGCCGTAGCACTCCAAAAGCATGGAAAGGCTGATATTTTGTTTCATTTCAATTTCTCCTATAAGTGTAAATCCTTTTTGCTTTACACCTTATTATAATACAATAAAAATGCGCTTATGTCAATACTTTCTTAAAATATTATATATTTTATTCAAATTTTTCATATTTTTATTAAAAAACTCTTGACAATTGAATTGGTATTCAACTATAATAATAACAATTGAATAACTATTCAACTGTAAGGAGGAAAACTTGTGAGCCGTGAACTTTGTGATGTCAATGCAATACATCCCGATAAAATTATTAATGCAAAAAAAAATATGGCAAATAAATCTGATTTATCAGCAGTTTCTGATTTATATAAAATTTTCGGTGATTTCACAAGAACAAAAATTTTATCCGCCTTAGACAGCGGGGAAATGTGCGTTTGTGACCTTGCTTATCTTTTGGGAATGACAAAATCGGCTATATCTCATCAGCTTGCCATCCTAAAAAAGTATAATCTTGTCATGTCCCGAAAAGAGGGCAAAAATGTTTTTTACACACTTTCCGATTCACATATTAAAATCATCATTGAAATGGGTCTTGAGCATATACGGGAGGATAAAAATGAGAAAAACGATAATTAAATTAACAATTTCCGCTGTATTACTAATCGGCGGTTTACTTACTACAGGTACAATATCACTAATATTTTTCATATCATCTTTTCTTTTTACCGGTTTAGAGGTTATGGTTGGAGCCGCTTTAGACATATTAAAGGGCAGGGTTTTCGGAGAATGCTTTTTAATGTCAACAGCTTCAATATGTGCCATAATTCTCGGTGAGTACGCAGAAGGCATAGGCATTATGCTTTTTTATAATGTTGGTGAATTATTTTACACCCATGCAACGGGAAGGTCAAATAAAACAATTGAGGCAATGATGGAGCTTAAAGTAGAAGAAGCAACGGTTCTTCGTGACAATAAAATGAAAACAGTGCATCCCTCTGAGCTTAAAATAGATGAAATAATTGCAATTTCCAAAGGCATGCGTGTTCCGGTTGACGGAAAGCTTTCTGACAGGTCGGCTTCCTTTGATACTTCAGCACTGACGGGTGAATCCTTGCCAAAGGATTTATCTTGCGGCGATGAAGTTTTGGCAGGTTATCTGAATTTATCTGATACTGTTTATATTAAAGTTACATCACTTTATGAAAACTCCGCCATTGCAAGGATTCTTGACCTTATTGAAAATGCCGCAGAAAAAAAGTCTCATCAGGAAAAGTTTATTGACAGGTTTGCAAAGGTTTATACGCCTGTTGTTATAGCACTGGCATTATTAACGGCAATAATTCCTCCTCTGCTTTTTCACATTTCATGGAATGAAAGTATTTACAGGGCATTGGCATTTCTTGTAATTTCATGCCCATGTGCGCTTGTTATATCTGTTCCTATGGCATTTTACTGTGGTATTGGTGCATGTGCGAAAAACGGAATAATAATAAAAGGCAGCAATGTACTTGAAACACTTGCAAAAGCAGATAAAGTTGTATTTGATAAAACCGGAACACTCACAGACAATAGCTTTGAGCTGACTAAAATTCATTCTGATTTAATCAATCCGAAACCACTGCTTGACATTGTTGTTTGCGCTGAAGGTCACTCCACACACCCGATAGCAGTTTTTCTGCGTGATGCATACGGAAAAGAAATAAATCACGATAGAGTTCATAATCAAAAAGAATTTGCCGGTCTCGGTGTTTATGCCGAGGTTGACACAAAGCCTGTATTTGTGGGAAACGAAAAGCTTATGGAGCAAGAAAAATTTGAATATGATACAAAAAACGAAAGCGGCAGAAAGCTCCATGTTGCATGGGACGGTCGATATGCCGGTTACCTTGTAATTTCTGATAAAACAAGAGCTGAATCAAAAGCACTTGTGTCAGATTTAAAAAAACTGGGTATTGGCAGAATTGCAATTATGTCAGGCGACACGGAAATTAACACAAAAAAGGTTGCTGATGAAACGGGAATAGATGAATACTACAGTGATTTATTGCCCTCTGAAAAAGTCCAAAAGCTTGAAAAAATGCTTTCTGATAAGCCGACAATATATGTGGGTGACGGAATTAATGATGCTCCTGTTCTCACAAGGGCAGATTTAGGTATAGCAATGGGTGGAATAGGAAGCGATGCCGCCATTGAAGCTGCTGACGCTGTAATTATTGGTGATTCTCCGCTCTCTGTATCAGCGGCAATTAAAAAGGGCAGAACATCAACCGTAATCGCAAAACAAAATATAGTTTTGTCAATTCTCATTAAAACACTGATTGTCTTATTTTCCACCTTTGGAACAGCAAACCTTTGGGCAGCAGTTTTTGCCGATGTGGGCGTATCACTGCTTGCTGTATTGAATTCTCTTCGTATATTAAAAAAATGATACACTTATTTTATATCTCAGGTACGGGTGAGGGCCTTGCACTGTCCCAAACCTTTTCCACTTCAAATAAATCCGTAAGCTTATGAGGGTGATAATACATCCTGTAACCGTCTATGTTTCTTCTCCCCTGCCTCACATAGTCATCCCGTATCTGAACCCAGTATTCAGCAGAATCTACATTACAGAAATATTTAAAACCACATGCCTTTAATGTTTCAAACTTATATCCGGAATAATCTTTTGTATCTGATATATCATTACCATGCGCATAAATCAAAATATCTGTTTCTCCGACAATCGGCTCAACTTCTTGTTCCCATTTCACAGCATCGCTATATAGCTTTTCATCACTGCAGCTACCGTAAGATTTATGCCCCCAGCTATGGCTTGCGAAAATCCAGCCACGCTCTTTAAGCCCATCTGCCACAGCTTTTGCCTTTTCTATATCAGCTTCATTATAGTTTTCCTGTGACGGACTGGTTTTATAACCTAAAACACCGTCATAGCCTGTAAGTGCCAAAATTCCCCTTGCGCCCTTGTATGAAAAATCGGGGTGATTCGAAATAAAAGTTTCAAGAACAGGAACAATATCAAAATCACCTTTTAAAACTGTTCCGTCGTCTTCTATGTATTCACAAACAGGGGTTTTATTGTCATCAATTACAAGCCTTGATGCAAAGCCGTCCTCTGTCATATAATCATAGTAGTTCACATCATCAACACTTAGTACAAAAGGTTTCTTCCCGGCAGGTAGAAAAATATCGCCCTGTGAAAACTTTGCTTTGCCGTTTTCGTCTTTTTCCTCTTTTGCAATATCATATATACTTACGAGGACGAAATTGTTTTTATACATTTCATCAAGGATTTTTTCAAACTCACTCACAGTTGCCATATACTGATTATAGCCTGTCTCCTTATAATCCCCATCAAAAGCCTTTGCGGTATCTTTAATGAGCGTATGAAAGAAAATATGCGGTATTTTAGTCGTATCTTCCCATTTTACCAGTAAATTTTTATCGTTTTCAAACTTAGCAACCGCACCGGATAATCTTTCATTATTGAGATAATCATCTCCGAAGCTTTTAATTTTTTCTACTGCCTCATCATAGTTGTATCCCACAGCAAGGGCATTGGCTGCAACAAGCAATTCTTCCGCAACTGCCCCTTTATCAACTTCTGTTACAACGGTTTTACCAAACATTCCTCGGCACCAGAAAACCAAATTGCTCGCTATTCCAACAACCAGAGCAAGAGCCAAAAGGCAACATGAAACAAAAACAATCCACTGCCTGATTCTTCTTCTTATTCGACGTGCCTTTTTTTGCTCGGGTGTCAATTTAGAAAGATCGGGTCGCTTTTTTGTTATCATTTGCCATTCTCCTTTGTTGAATAAATTGTTTGTCCGCATTTTAAACAAAGAAAAGTATTATTTCATCTTGTTTATTTCAAGATGACGTTTAATCTTCCTTGTAGTAGTTTTTTCAAATTCTTCATACCTGACTATTACCCTGCCGATTCTTTTATAATTCTGAAGAACATGATTAACCTTCAGAACTTCTTCATTAATAAGCTTTTTAATACTCTCGTCGCCGTAATCCTTTCCGAATTCGCTTTCAATTTCAACCATATCCGGAACAACCTGCATAGCAACTTTCGTATCCCCATCGCCATCATCAATTCCGTATGCCAAACATTCAGAAACATAGCGGCTTCTGTTTAAATATGTTTCAAGTTCTTCAGGAAAAATATTTTTACCGTTTTTTGTTACAATAACATTCTTTTTTCTGCCCGTAATGTAAAGAAACCCTTCATGATCAAGATATCCAAGGTCACCTGTATGAAAAAATCCGTTATCCATAACTTCTTCGGTTGCAAGCTCATTCTTGTAATAACCGAGCATAAGGTTATCACCCCTTGCAATTATTTCACCAATTCCGTTCTTATCAGGCTTATATATTTTTATGTGCACGCTTGGCATAGGCAGGCCTGCTGATGCATCGCGACAATGCATAATGCGGTTAACCGTTAAAATTGGGGAACATTCGGTAAGCCCATATCCTTGTATAAAATCAAACCCAAAAGCACGCATATCACGAACAACTCCAGGGTCTGCCGCTGCTGCACCGCAGACAATCATTCGCAAATAGCCCCCTAAGTTTTCCCTTATTTTAGCAAAGAGTATTTTTCTAACGTCAACCCCGAAAGAAAGCAATGCGCTACCTGTTTTTATCATCTTTTTCATAGCTTTGTCTTTACCGCTTTTTTCTGCCTGTTGCCATATTTTTTTATGTATATTTGAAGCAAGCAGAGGCACACATAGCATAAATGTAGCCTTTGCCTCCCTTAAGTTTTTCGCAACATGGCGAAGACCCTCGCAGTACGCAATCGTGCAACCCCTGAATAAAGGAGTCAGAAAACCACAGGTGCATTCATATGTGTGATGCAAGGGAAGCATCGAAAGGCATGTGTCCCTATGGTCAACATACATCATTTTACATACATCCATTATATTTGTAACAATATTTTTTTGCGAAAGCATAACGGCCTTTGATACAGAAGTTGTCCCTGAAGTAAAAAGTAGAATACTCAATTCTTCGGGATTAACCTTGTATTCCGCAAATCTTTTATCGCCCTCTGAAAGCAGTTTTCTGCCATGTTCAATAATCTGTGGCATATTGTCCATGCATATTTTGTGTTTGATATTTGTGTTTTCAAGAGTTTCAAAATTCTTTTGTGAATATATAATGCCTTCAAGCCCGGCAACTTCAATTAAAGGGTCAAGCTCTTCTTTTGGCAGCTCACGGTCAAGCGGTACAACAACGCCAACGCCACAGACAATAGCCATGTAAGCAACAGCCCACTCATAACGATTTTCGCCTATAACGGCAACTCTTTTTCCCAAAAGCCCAAGGTCTAACAACGCAGTGCCGAAGGCCTTTACGTCAGAGCAAAACGTTCTGTAGGACACGGGCGAATATTTTCCGTTTTCCTTTACAAGAAAAGCCGTTTCCCAACTGTATTTTTCGTTTATATAGTTAAGCATATCTTTTAAGTCGGTTATGTTATCAATTTCGTATAAAGGTTTTTTATACAAGTTTTTACTCAATGAACATCCTCCTCCAATTTACATTATTATTCATTATATAAAATTAATACAAACTTGTCAAATTATTTTTGTTTTTATAAAACAGCAATAGCGACAAAACATAACATATTTATGTATTTGACATAGGTATCGGCAAATAAAAAAATATAAACTGTATAACAGAAAGCCTTATAGGGAAGAATTACAATTAACAAATTCCTTCGGAGGTTTTTTCATGATTAACAAGGTGGAAATATGCGGCGTTAACACTTCGAAGCTGCCTGTACTCCCCGAAAAAGAGAAAAATATACTCATCAAAAAAATTAAGGCCGGTGATTCTGCCGCAAGAGATGTCTTTATAAACGGAAACTTAAGGCTTGTATTAAGTGTAATTCAACGTTTTTCAAACAGAAACGAACAGGCTGATGACCTGTTCCAGGTGGGCTGTGTGGGTCTTATCAAGGCAATAGATAATTTTGACACATCTCACGGTGTTAAATTTTCAACATATGCTGTGCCAATGATAATAGGTGAGATACGTCGGTATCTCCGTGACAACAACTCCATACGTGTCAGCCGCTCAATGCGCGATATTGCTTACAAAGCTTTAACAGTCAGAGAAAGGTTAATTAATGAAACTCAAAGAGACCCCACAGTTGAAGAAATTGCAAAAATACTGGAACTGCCTAAGGAAGAGGTTGTTTTTGCCCTTGATGCTATAATAGACCCAATTTCTCTGTATGAGCCTGTTTACCATGACGGCGCAGATGCAGTGTTTGTCATGGATCAGGTTCGTGATGATAAAAACTCCGATGAAAACTGGATTGAGGAAATAGCTTTAAAGGAAGCCATGAAGCGGTTGGGCGAACGTGAAAAGCATATATTAAATCTACGGTTTTTTTCCGGCAAAACACAAATGGAAGTCGCCGAAGAAATTGGAATATCACAGGCACAGGTTTCGCGCCTTGAAAAAAGTGCTCTTGCCCATATGAGAAAGTATATTTGATACAAAAACGATTATAATGCACCAAAAGAGGTATTGCAAGCTAAAAAGCTTGCAATGCCTCTTTTTTTACTGGAGCTCTTGACATTTTCTTTATAATAAAGTATATTAATATTGAGGTGATATACATGAAAAAGACAATGGTAATATTTATTGTTACTTTTCTTTTTATGGGATCAGTTGCAGTTGTTCCTGCCATGGCTGAAGGTCCCTGCCCCATTAATTATTCGATAAAAATCAAGTCAGATGGCGAATATCCTATCCTTGAGTTTGAATTTATCAACACGTCAATCTTAAACATTCTCGAAACCAAAATCGAAATGGATTTTTACAGTGAGGACAATACCTTGCTGAAAGAAAATGCTGTCGTTACTATCTCAAATCTCAACACTCCCGGCTATTTCACTCATGACAGTAGAAATTATTATTTACGTACATATCCGAAATTATTTTATGTTTCAGATTATGTCTGCAAAAAAGTTATTTTTGCAGATAACTCTGAATGGGTCAACAATAAATACTCTGACCCAAAGGCTAACTTCCTTTGCCAAAATCCTTTGTCTGAAAACAAGTATATTGCAGACAAAGGCGTGGTAAGATTTTTGGACACTTCGCAGAATTCTTCTTCTCAAAAATGGTTTTACTGGGATGATACAATAAGTAACTGGACGCAGTTCGGCAATGCAGCAGCAGCAGAACTTGAAACAGAATTAACATCTCTTACAATTAAACTTGAGATAAACGGTGATCCTAATTTTTATGAAATTAAAACAATTGATATTGCTCAATCTTACATCGCCATTGTAAGCTATGCAACCGAAGAAGTGATTCATGCAAACAGAGAGTTTAAATTTAAGATAACCAATCTTGAAAGCCCTTATATGTTTGGATTCTGGGATTTTTACGATTCTGCCGCTTCAAGAAAATGGTTTTGCTGGAATGACAGCACTTTGTCTTGGGAATTTATTTCTTCCGAACGCGGCCCTTCATTTTTGCTTGAATCACAGTATGCATGCATAAAACTTGAGTATAATGAGGACCCATTTAACTTCAGAATAATAGAAATTAGTACACACAATAATTAATTGTAAATTCCTTGATTTTATGTATAATTTTTGTGAAATTGATTATAATAGAATATAAAGAAATTCATGTAGCTGCAGTAGCAGTAACAAATAAACCTTTGGGGTGATTTTATGTCATATTATGAACAATTCGAAAATCTGAAGAAAAAAATCAATGTTGATGAATCAAGGCTCACAAAGAGCTTTGCAACACAAGTCAACATGACTGACGAGGAAAGCAGCGGCAGCTTTTATATTGCCAATGTTGACGGTTCTTTATCTGTTGAACCTTATGACTACAATGATTATACCTCTATGATAACAGCTTCATCTCAAGCTTTTTCGGATATACTTTCAGGAAAGCTTGACCCTGTGAAGGCTTTTCTTTCGGGGGATATAACAATTGAAGGAGACATTGAAGATATAAAAATGTTAGCCGGTGCAATAGTAAAGCCGGTCAGAAGAAGAACAGCAAAAAGCGTTGACACTAATACCGAAACAGTAAGCAAAAAAACGACCGGAAAGAAAAAAAGTACTGAATCATAAAACGAAGAATAGTTTTACTTACATGTACGTAGGGGCAAAGTTTCAGCCTGTGAGTTACTGAACATTGCCCCTACTGTGCATGTTTTTCTTATTGCCTCTTAAGCTATTTATCAATTCTTTCTACTTTTGGACACAACATTTCTGATACTCTGTACTCGGGTTTTGCCCAGTAAACAGCATTCTTCAAAACCGTCTGAACGTCCTTGTTGTGAAAAGTGGGAAACGTCTCATGCCCTGGCTGGAAATAAAAAATCTTTCCGTTTCCACGTCTGTAACAGCACCCGGCACGGAAAACTTCTCCATGTTCAAATGAACCTATCATAATAAGCTTATCCGGTTCAGGTATATCAAAAGGTTCTCCGTATGCCTCCTCATGAGGAAGCTCAATATACCTTCCGATGCCCTTTGCAATAGGATGCGATGGAGTAACTACCCATACCCTCTCAAAATCGCCGTCTTCACGCCAGGTGAGATTGCACGTGGTGCCCATCAGCAGCTTAAATGGTTTTGAATGATGACCTGAATGAAGAACAACAAACCCCATTCCGCAAAGAACAGCTTTATGAACACGGCTGGCTATTTCATCGGGAACTTTATCGTGCCCAACATGCCCCCACCAGAACAGAACATCCGTATCCGCTAAAACTTCTTCTGTAAGACCGCAGTCCTCATCATCAAGCGTAGCAGTGCGAACAATTATGTCATCTGACTGTAAAAAATCAGCTATTGTTTTATGTATTCCTTCAGGATAAACTTCTTTTGCTCTTTCTTGTTTCTTTTCGTGAATAAACTCGTTCCAGACTGTAACCTTAATCATGACTGCCTCCAATTTAGTTTTCATTTAATAATTTTACTACTATTTCACACTTTTGTAAAGCTTTTTGCAAAAATTTTATACTTTTTATTAAAATTTAACAGGTTACCTGTATGACTATGAAATCTTGATAATAAGTATTGATTTTTATACTAATATAAGCTATAATATAGGTATAATAAGAAGTGGGGTGACAGCAATGGTTATTCCTGATTCTCATGTACACAGTGAATTTTCCTTTGATTCTCAGACACCTATAGAAGCATCAGTAGTGCGTGCAATCGCCCGAGGTATAACTCACATCACTTTTACTGACCATTTTGAACCTTTTGTTGGCTCACCTGACTATCCCGAATATGATGCCGAAGGGTTTTTCAGAAGTATTCATAAAGCTAAAGATAAATGCGGAGAAAAAATAGAAATTCTTGCGGGTGTTGAAGTAGGTCAGGCTCATTTTTTCGCCGAGAGCATAGAACGTTTACTGAGCAGTTACCGGTTTGATTTTGTAATAGGATCCTTGCATTACACCGAAGGCTCAATAGATTTGGCGTTTCAGACATATACTATGGCAAATTGCCGTTCATGGCTTGAGAAGTATTTTCTTGAGGCGGCAGATGTGGCAAAAACCGGTCTATATGATGTTTTTGGACATATTAATTATATATGTCGCTATATGCACAGACAGAAAATTCCTTTGAATATTCATGATTATGACGACCTTGCGCAACTTGTATTAAGGCAGATTGTAGCACGAGGCAAAGGCCTTGAAATTAACGTTTCAACTCTTCGCTGTAAAGGTTTTACATCTCTCCCTCCTATTGAGATAATTAAAAAATATAAATCAATGGGCGGAGAAATAATAACTGTAGGGTCTGATTCTCATACGGCTGCAAACGTCGGCATATGTATAAAGCGTGGCATATCTCTTGCAGAGCGTGCAGGATTTAAGTATATTGCTACATACAAAGACAGAAAGCCTACCTTCCACAAAATAGAAATTTAAAAAGGGCGGTGAACGCACATGAAAATAGAACGTATATCGCAAAACAAAGTTAAATTAACCGTATCAAATGATGACCTGATGAGATGGGGAATTGCGGCGGAAAGTATAATTTCAAATACACAGGAAACACATGAATTTTTTATAGATTTAATAAAAAGAGCTGAAAATGAAACAGGAGTGAAAATGCTTGATTATCCCGGGCTCATGATTGAAGCAATGCAAAAGCCTGATGGTATTGTATTTTTTGTTACTATGCCTGACAGCAACAAGGAATTAATGATTCCCCCTCAGCTTAAAAAGAAGCTTTTAAGGACAAAATCCGTGCTTCAAAAAGTCCCTTACGGAATATACATGTTTTCAACACTTGATGATTTGTCGGATTATATAAAAATTCTTAATACTTCGGATGTCATCAGTGACCTGTATTTATATAAAGGCGCTTACTATCTTGTTCTGCCGGAAGCTAATGAAAGGCTTTCCGGTCTTATTGATTATGCCGTTTCCGTCAATAAAACTGAATTATCTGTTTCATTCTTGCAAGAATACGGAAATTTAATTGCACAAGGCAACGCAATTGAAACGATAAATAAATATTTTTTGTAGGAGGTATTTAAATGGACGTTAACTCTATCAGACAAACAATTGAAAAGGCCGCTAAAACTGCCGTATCAAAATCAACCGAACTTCTGGAAGTGACAAAATTAAGAATATCGATTGCCGATGCGGAATCGGAAATTGACAGACTAATGCGTGATATTGGTAGAACTATTTATGAAGCATACAGTAAAAACGAGGAACCAAGTGAGGACATTAGCGAAACTTGTTTGTTGATTGATGCAAAATATGCTGAAATCGAGGATAAACAAGCACGTATTATCGAGCATAAAAATATGATAGCATGCCCCAACTGCGGCAAAGGCATTGAGAAGGGCTCCGATTACTGTTCAAAGTGCGGCGAAAAGCTTTGATATTGGACTTCAATAACAATCTTCATTTAGTGATAAGTTTATATAAGGCATATTACATAAATTTATAAGTTTAAACGGCTGGGAGTATACATTTAACTCCCAGCCGTTTTTATCATTTAGTAAGAAAATGTTTTATTACCTTAGCAGAATTATCAGCTGCAGTATTTACAAATTTCATAAAATCCATGCTTGAGCTATCGTCAGCAACATCTGAAATTGCTCTTATTACAACAAAAGGGACAGAATTGATATGACATACATGCCCTATAGCGGCGCCTTCCATTTCACAGGCGACAGCAGAAAAAGCTTTTCTTAAATATTCCTTCTTTTCACTATTATTTATAAATTGGTCTCCCGATACAATTGTACCTGTAACCGTATTAATCCCAATTTCTTTTATTGCAAGTGAAATAGATTTGGTAATATTTTCATCTGTGGGGATATATATCTCATCAATACCCGAAATCATACCCACCGGGTCACCTAAAGCAGATGTGTCCATATCATGCTGCACTACATCGCCAGCAACGGCTATATCGCCAATTTTAACGCACTGTGCTATACCGCCTGCAACACCGACATTTATTATAAATTCGGGTTGATATTCAAGAATCATAGTTTGCGTACAGACAGCGGCAAAAACCTTGCCGACTCCGCAAACCGCTGTTATAACCTCTGATTTACCTATAAATCCGGACACGAATTTTATCCCGCTTATTGTCTTTTCTTTTTTTTTTTGTATCAGAGCAGTGATTTTCTCAATCTCAACTGCCATAGCACCTATTATTCCTATCATTTTATTACTCCTCGTAAATAAAATCGTTGCTTCTCAAATGCAGGGCTTTGCAATACTCGTCTGCAACGCTCTTTGCAGCATCTAAATTAAGGTTTTTATAATTTCCACATTCAATCTCACTCGCACCGAATACATTACCCTGATGTAAATTAATTTTTTTCAAAGTATCGATTACAACTTCCAAAACCTTATCTTTTGATATATCCCTTGTGAGGAGATAAAATCCTGTTTGGCAGCCCATAGGGCCAAAATATATTACAGAATCCGCAATCTCTGAATTTCTTATATAAGTTGCAAACATATGCTCAAAAGAATGCATTTCAATGTTTGAAAGGTATTCCCCATTATTGGGCTTTTTAAAGCGCATATCAAAGGTGATAACATCACCGTCAACCCTTGAGATATAAATACCCGGCATTATTTTTCTGTGGTCTACCTTAAAGCTTTCTATTTTATTCATAAAAATCTCCTTTCAGATAATTTATGAGTATTAAACTCAAATTCCCAAGCATTGCTACTGCAATTTTAATGATTTTATTATATTTTGTATCAAAAGTCAATAAATTGAATACATATTAACAAAAATAGACTACCTTTTGGTAGTCTATTTAAGAAGTTCCGGCAGCGACCTATTTTCCCGGGCAGTTACCCACCAAGTATCTTCGGCGTTG
>CAZUVQ010000046.1:0-13612 GCA_964623915.1 uncultured Oscillospiraceae bacterium | reverse complement strand
CAGAAGCCTTGCAACCGTTATCCGTACTTCCAGTGGTGACAGAAAGATTCCTGTTGTAACAGGTAAGGGAGAGGCAGCATGGATTGATGAAAACGGACAGTTCCCGGAATCCGATGACAGCTTTGGTCAGACTTCTATTGGGGCATTTAAACTGGCTACCATGATTAAGGTTTCAGACGAACTGTTAAATGACAGTGTTTTCAATATTGAAGCCTATATCTCCAAGGAGTTCGGCAGACGAATCGGAACAAAGGAAGAGGAGGCATTCTTTGTGGGAGACGGCAGTGGAAAGCCAACTGGTATCTTCCATACCACAGGTGGAGCAGAGACAGGTGTTACGGCTGCAACCACAGCCATTACATTTGATGATGTAATGGATCTGTATTACAGCTTGAGAGCACCATACCGCAACAAGGCATCCTGGCTTCTTAATGATTCCACGGTAAAGGCAATCAGAAAGTTAAAGGATGGAAACGGTAACTATATCTGGCAGCCATCTGTCAGAGAAGGAGAGCCGGACAGAATCCTGAACCGTCCTTATCGCACATCCATTTATGTGCCGGAACTTGCAGCCGGAAAGAGAGTCATGTCCTTTGGAGATTACTCTTATTACTGGATTGCAGACAGACAGGGCAGAAGTTTCAAGAGACTGAATGAACTGTATGCAACAACAGGTCAGGTAGGATTCTTAACTTCTGAAAGAGTGGATGGCAAGATGATTCTCGCTGAGGCAGTAAAGACTCTTGATATTAAGGCAAAAGCAACATCATAAGGTAACTTGGTGGGACTGCTCATAACGGGCAGTCCCTTTTGGAGGTATGAAAATGATCAGTCTGGAAAAAGCAAAGAACTATTTACGGGTTACTTCTT
This sequence comes from uncultured Oscillospiraceae bacterium, assembly GCA_964623915.1. GTDB lineage: Bacteria > Bacillota > Clostridia > UMGS1883 > UMGS1540 > CAZUVQ01. The sequence goes on along the minus strand of CAZUVQ010000046.1, from coordinate 12,742 downwards.
CGGATGATGATGAACTGATTATGGAACTTGTTCAGGCTTCGGATGCTTTATGTATGGATATTCTTCGCACGGATGAAAAATCGGATGCACCCCTTGTTGCGGTGGCAAAATTATATACGCTTGCTTATCTGTATGAACACAGAGAAGATGCTAATCATGAAGAACTGATGCAAACAGTACGTGCTCTTTTATCAGGGATTCGTAAGGAGGTGTTCTGATGTATATCGGACTTTTGAATGTAGTCATTTTCATTGAAAAGAATACGGCAGTCATGGATGCGGTGGGCAATCATAAAAATATCTGGGAAGAAGTCTTTTACTGCTATGCGACCGTAGGTGGGGAAGGCAGTGAGGAAGATGATAAGGGCGCAACCACTGATGAGGAAGAAACCCTGACCTTTACCGTGAGATGGAGTTCCGAGGTAGCAGAACTAACTACCACAGGGTATCGTATCCGTTTTGGGGCAAGTATTTATGATATCGTGGCAATCGACCATATGAACTATAAGCGAAAAGCACTGAAAATCAAGTGCAGGTTAGCGAGGAGACAGTTATGAGCAGAAAGGTATCCATAGATGAGTTTGACCGTGTCGTAGAAGATATGCTGACCGAATATGTAGATTCCACTTCCACGAATGTAAAGGCAGCGGTCAAAAAAGTCGGAGATGCAGTGAAAGAGAAAATCAAAAGTACTGCTCCGAAAGATACCGGACGGTATGCAAAGAGCTGGGATGTGAAAAAGACAAAGGAAACCACTAATTCAATGGAAGTAGTGGTGCATTCCAAAACAAGATATCGTCTGACACATCTTTTGGAAAAAGGCCATGCTAAACGTGGTGGTGGAAGGGTCAGAGCAATCGTTCATATCGCACCTGCAGAAAAAGAAGGCTTTGAGATGCTTGTTTCGGAAGTGGAAAAGGGAGTGAAGCCATGACACATGAAACAGTAATGAGTATGATGCGGGAAATGAAACTTCCTTTTGCATACGACCACTTTGCAGAAGGAGAATCACCGAATCCGCCCTTTGTGGTATTTTTGTATCCGGGCAGTGACAATTTCTCTGCAGATGGAAAGGTCTATCACAAAATTAACAGACTGTCCGTGGAATTATATACGGATATTAAGAACATGGAACTAGAGGAACAGTTGGAAGCCGTGTTTGATGAACATGGCATTTATTATGAAAAGAGCGAAGTATGGATTTCGGAAGAAAAACTGTATGAGGTGCTCTATGAGATGGAGGTATAGACAATGGCTAAAAATAAAGTCAAGTATAACATCTGTAACGTTCATTATGCACCGATTACGGTAGCAGAAGACGGGACAGTTTCTTTTGCAACACCTGTTGCAATGCAGGGTGCGGTATCCATAAGCCTTGATCCGAACGGAGAACCGGAATCCTTTTATGCGGATGGGGTAGAGTATTACACCATTAATAATAATCAGGGTTATGATGGAGATTTGGAACTGGCCATGATTCCTGAGGGATTTAGAACGGATGTATTAATGGAAACCCCGGATGCCAATAAGGTACTTGTGGAGAATTCCAACAGTCAGACAGGCAGTTTTGCCCTGCTATTTGAGTTTGACGGTGATGTGAGAAAGATTCGCCATGTCCTGTATAACTGCTCTGCATCCCGTCCGAATATCTCTTCCAAGACAAATGAAGAGAGTAAGGAAGTACAGACGGAAACACTGGCACTGAAGTCCAGACCGATGTCGGATGGCCTTGTCAAAGCCAAAACCGGGGACATGACAACGGAAACTGTTTACACGAACTGGTATAAGGATGTGTACAAACCATCTGTAACAGCAGCCACCAATACGACAACAGGGAGTAAGTAGGAGGACAACCGATGAGTATTGTAAAGAAGATAGAGATTGATGGGAAAGAAGTAGCGTTTAAAGCGAGTGCTGCCATTCCACGTATTTACAGACTGAAATTTCAAAGAGATATTTACAGGGATTTAAAATCCCTTGAAACTTCCATCGGAGAATCAGCAGAGGAAGGTTCATCCCTTGATATGTTTAGCCTTGAGATGTTTGAGAACATTGCCTTTGTGATGGCAAGACATGCAGACCCGTCTATCCCGGATAATCCGGAGGATTGGCTTGATGATTTCAATACGTTTTCCATCTATCAGGTTTTGCCACAGCTGATTGAACTGTGGGGACTGAATATTAAAACGGATGTAGAGTCTAAAAAAAACTTCGCCCGTCAGAGCGGGAAATGACAACACCATTGTTTCTTTTACGATGCATCCAGTTAGGCTTATCGATGGCAGATTTGGAATTGCTGTCGATAGGCTTAATCAATGATATGTATGCAGAGAGTAGTAATGATGACTGCAAATATGCTGAACTGGCAACACAGGATGATTTTGATAGGTTTTAATCCTATACAAAGTTTCTGATTCTATTTAGAGGTGATTTGATATATAATTATGTCATGGTGAAAAGGAGGGGATTATGTCAAAACATTTTAATTATGAAGATGACCATGACTGGGATGACGATGTTGATTATGAGGCAATGGGATATGTCTATTGGTATGGGAAATATTATCCAAAAGAAAATATAGATGCTTTATATAAAAACTCCAATAGTGAGGAAACAGGAGAACAATGTGAAGTGAGTATTGGTAAAGTACTGGTAGTGTTGGGAGCTGCGGCAGCTCTTGCTTATGGTATTATGAAGACAATACCTTATTTTAGAAATAAAAGTAGCCAATCTAAAGAAAATAAATCTGATTTGAAAAAGGGGTTAGTTGCAAAAAAACAAAAGCGTGCTAACGATATTGTAGAGAAAACAGAAGATATTTATATTGAAATATATCATGAAATGGCAGAACGTATGAACCTAGATACACAGGATATAGAGTTTGTATTTGATAATAATAGAGGTCCGGTGTCATCATTATATTCACATGATGAAAATAAAAATGCATTTCGCAAAAATTTGGTGTATATGACCAGAGATAGTTTGCTTTCATGCTATAAAGGAAGTTTAGCTCATGAATTGGAGCATCTTGTTACGGGGAACCAACTAATTGAGAAAATAGGATTAGAAAATTTTATTAAACTACAGAGAAATGAAAATAAAGAGAGTTCTCTAGCTTTTAAAACATTATCAGAATATCTATCGTGGAAAAAAGCAATGGAAGAAAATGAAGATGAGAGAAGTAATATACGATTGAAAGCCTGCTTGAGTGACTACCATAGCAATTATAAAGTCAATGTTGATGAATTTTATCTCTGTGATGTTATTGCAGCCCATGCAGCAAGGATTTCTTTTGATAAAGAGGATATTAATGTGGTGGAGATAGATAGAAGTTTCAGTAAGGATGAAAATGACAGCGTTAGAAAAATCATGCAGCTTTTGATAGAAAAAGAACATCTATGGCCACTGAGCATGGATGAACAGGAAATATTAGGGAAACAGTTAATGACATTGATTAATAATCTATAAATAAAAGTAGGATGTAAGGCACTTATCCGTCAAAGGGTAGGTGCTTTTTTCAAGGGAGCAGAGATGCTCCTTTTTTGTTGCACAAAATTAGGAGGTGACAAACGTGGCCAGCAGAATACAGGGTATTACCATAGAAATCGGTGGGGATACCACCAAGTTATTGACTGCCCTTAAGGGAGTCAATACGGAAATCCGTACCACGCAGTCACAGCTTCGTGATGTAGAAAAGTTACTGAAATTAGATCCTGGCAATACAGAACTATTATCACAGAAACAGAAGTTATTGAATCAGGCAATTGCAGAAACAAAAGAAAAACTGACACAATTAAAAGCAGCCAGTGAACAGGCAAATGAAGCCTTAAAGAACGGAACAATCACCCAAGAGCAGTATGATGGACTACAAAGGGAAATTATAGAGACGGAAGAAAAGCTGAAAGGTCTGGAAAGACAGGCAGATGCATCTTCCGTAGCATTACAGAAAATCGGTCTTGCAGGAGAAAAATTAAAGACGGTCGGAGATAACATTTCCAACGTGGGGACTAAACTACTCCCTGTTACAGGAGCGGTGGCAGCACTTGGTACTGCCGTTGTAAAAACGACTGCAGATTTTGAAACTTCCATGAGTAAGGTTGCTGCCGTATCGGGAGCATCCGGGGCAGAACTGGAACAGTTAACTGCCAAGGCAAGGGAGATGGGAAGTAAGACAAAGTTCTCTGCATCAGAAGCAGCAGAGGCAATGAATTACATGGCTATGGCAGGTTGGAAAACGGGAGATATGCTGAGCGGTATTGAAGGTATTATGAATCTTGCTGCTGCATCGGGAGAAGACCTTGCTACCACATCAGATATCGTAACGGATGCCCTTACAGCTTTTGGACTCAAGGCAGAAGACTCCGGGCATTTTGCTGATATTCTGGCAGCAGCATCTTCAAATGCCAATACCAATGTATCCATGATGGGAGAGACCTTTAAGTATGCTGCACCTGTCGCAGGTGCCCTTGGATATACGGCTGAGGATGTGGCAGAGGCAATCGGTCTTATGGCAAACTCCGGTATTAAATCCACACAGGCAGGTACTGCACTTCGTACCATGTTAACGAGTTTGCAGGGTGACATTGAACTGACGGGAGCAAACTTCGGAAACGTAACGGTAGCAACAACCAATGCAGATGGAAGCATGAGGTCATTGGGAGATATTCTAAGAGATCTTCGAGGATATTTCTCACAGATGACGGAGTCAGAGGCTGCAAGTACGGCTGAGACATTGGTTGGAAAGAATGCCATGTCAGGATTCCTTGCCGTCATGCAGGCTGCTCCGGCAGATATCGAGAAGTTAAATTCTGCGATATCAAGTTGTGACGGAACATCTGCAAAGATGGCAGAAACCATGCAGGATAACCTTGCCGGACAGCTGACCATATTGAAGAGTCAGTTAGAGGAACTTGCCATATCCTTTGGCGAGATTTTAATTCCGGTTATCAGAGAAGTGGTGACTTTTATTCAGGGAGTAGTAGATAAGCTAAACGGCATGGATGAAGGTACACGAAAGATGATTATTACCATTGCTCTTGTGGCGGCTGCGGTAGGCCCCGTGCTGATTGTAGTAGGAAAAGTTATCAGTGCGGTAGGTACGATAATGACCATTATCCCTGCAATCGGAGCAGGAATCCATGCCGTGACGGCAGCTTTTGGAGCACTTAATGTTGTGATGCTCGCCAATCCCATCGGACTTATCATAGCAGCTATTGCAGCACTCATTGCCATATTTGTTCTGCTATGGAATAACTGTGACGGATTCAGAGAGTTTTGGATTAATCTGTGGGAAAAAATAAAGGAAGTGGCGGTTGCCGTGTGGAACGGTCTGAAAGATTTCTTTAAAGGGATCTGGGAGGCAATCGTGGGAATAGCGAAGGGACTTTGGGAAGGACTGAAGTCCTTTTTTAGTGCCATTTGGAATGGTATCAAGGCCATTTTTGAAACGGTGCTCAATGTCATTAAAACTCTGATAACTGCACGGTTTGAGTTCTACAAGATGATTATTACAACTACTTTAAATATCATCAAAACTGTGGTGGAAACCGTGTGGAATGCAATAAAGACCGTGATTGAGGTAGTAACCACAGCCATTGGAAACTTTATAAGCAGTGCATGGGAAAACATCAAAAATGTGGTAGCCACGGTACTGCATGCCATTCAGTCGGCAATCGAAACTGCATGGAATGCCATCAAGAATGCAGTCACTTCGGTCATGGATGTGATAAAAAATGTGATTGAATCGGCTTGGAATGCGATTAAGTCAGTCATTACAACCATTGTGGATTCTATAAGAGAGGCAGTAGTCTCTGCTTGGAATGCGATTAAGGATGCCATATCAACCGTTATGAATGCCATAAAAGATGTGACGGTCAGTGTGTGGAATGCAATAAAAGATGCCATATCTTCCGTAATTAATGCCATTAAGGACGTGGCCATATCTGCTTGGAATGCCATAAAAGACGCAGTTGTTTCCATTATGAATGGGATAAAAGATACCCTGATTTCTATCTGGAATGCAATAAAAGATGCGGTATCTTCCGTTCTAAATGGGATTTTTAATGCTGTCAGCAGTATCTTTCAAAACATGGTATCTGCCATTTCAAATACCATGTCGAATGTAATGGGAGCAGTAAGGGATGGTTTCAATCATGTAAAAGACCATATCTTGGGTCTGGCATCGGAGGCATTCGGCTGGGGCAAGGATATCATCATGGGAATTGTGGATGGTATCAAAGGAGCAATCGGCCATGTGAAAGATGCCGTGTGTAATGTGGCAGATACCATTAAGTCATTCCTGCACTTTTCCGTGCCGGATGAGGGACCACTGACAGACTATGAATCATGGATGCCGGACTTCATGGGCGGACTTGCAAAGGGTATCGAACAAAGCAGAGGTCTGATACAGAAAGCCGTCAAAGGAGTAACCGGGGATTTGACCATTACACCGACCATTCAGGCAATCGGTCATTCGAGTATGGGAGTGGAGAACATGGTAAGCAATGCAAGAGATGCCGTGTTATCCGTGAATGGTACAGAAGGAGCAAAGACGGATACTGCAGGAATTAACAGCAGACTGGATGCCATGAATCAGACGCTATCGAGATATTTACCAAAGATGGCGGATTCCAAGATTGTGCTTGATTCCGGTGCTTTGGTAGGAGAACTTGCCGATGGTATGAACAGGCAGCTGGGAAAGGCGTATTTATGATTCGAAAACTAAAATTAATCAATGCGAGGGGAGAAGGATATGACCTTAATCGGAAACAGTCCTTCTTTCATTCTATAAACGGATTCGGTTATGAGGACTGTACCAAGTTTGAACAGATCGGAACAAACTTCTATCCATTGGAAGATATCTTCGCACAGGGAAAGATGGAGGGGAGTATCTTCTTTGGGGGAACAGATGCCTATGCCAATTACAGGGCATTTACAAGATTTGTCCATGCAACTCCCCTGACCCTGATTTATCAGACGGATGATACTTATCGGGTACAGGTGAGACTCACCAATATCAGTAAGGGAGAACTGGTGTCAGGCGGATTGGGACTTGACTGTGAAGTCTGTTTTCTGGCACTTGGGATGTTTTACAAACCACTCAGTAAATACAGTGAAACCTTATGGATTGGGGGTAAAATCTATCCTTATACTTATCCGTTGACCTATGCCGATGTGTCGCAGAATACGGTGCTGATTGATTCGGACAGTTATGAGGACAGTTCCTGTAAAATCAGTATTTACGGTCCCTGTATCAATCCTGTGTGGAAACATTACGTGAATAACGTGTTGTTTGCAACGGGAGCCTACATGGGAACAATACCAATGGATCATAAGTTGGTTATAGATACCACGCAGATTCCATACAGCATTTCGGAACGGGGTATCTTGGATGAACTGGTAGCAGACCGTTATCAGATGTGTGACTTCTCGACAGAACGTTTTTTACATCTGCAGTATGGCAGTAACCGTATCTCCATTATGCACGATGGGTTGAATTCACTGAAAGTATTGGTGGAAGGAAGGATAAGCTATGAGACCGTATAACGTGGAAATCTTCACCCCGGATTTTACCCTTGTGGGAAATACAAACGTGAACACCATTTCCTATAAAGAGGACTATATCTCTTCGGATGATAACTCCATTACGGTGTTCCCTGTTGCAGGAGTAGAAAAGCAGGATTATATTCGAATCTGTCGGGGAAAAGAAGAGTACGCTGGGATTGTAACAGAGATTACCTATGGAACAGATCAGTCCAAACAACTGCAGGTCATAACTTTTAAACCACTGATGGAACTACTAAATACAGGCTTTCTGTTTGATGTGAATAAACAGGGGCAGGGAACATTGGAGCAGTTTATGGCAGATGCTATAAAGCAGATGTTTATCGATAATACGGACGAAAAGCAGAATATCACAGGACTGCAGATAGAAGTGACTTCCGGCACTCCTGACTGGGGATTTCATATCACTCCGGCAGATAGCGGAGGTCATTATAATATCGTGAATCTTATGGATTCCGTTATCATCCCGGCTCTGCAAAAGTACAGTGTATTGGTTCGATGCAGACTGGATGTACAGAAGAAACAGCTAATTGTCAGTATCGGGAAAGCAGAGGATAAAACGGTCATTATTGAAAGTGACCTGCCAAACATCATCAAGAAGAACGTAGTGATCAAGAAATTCAGTACCGATGTTAATAAACTGATTTTGTATAATACGGCTTCGGATTATACGGAGAGCGTGACCTACTACCTGCATACAGGCTTAGGGTATGACACAAAGGACAGGGACAGAATTCTTCCGGTAGCCTGTGCCATTAAGGCAGTGACAACGGATGAATCTACTTCCTTTATCAGTGCTGCCCAGAGAGAGGCAGCTAATCAGTTTGCCAATAAATCATTTTCCAATCTGATTGAGTTAACCATGAGCAGTGATGATGCATTGGTAAATCCCAAGGAGATGGAGTTTGGACAGCTTGTTACCATCATTTCCGATGGGGTGTCCTATCAGAGCATTCTGACGGGAAAGGAAGTCGGCAGTAATACAAAATTAATCTTTGGAACAATCAGACTTGATTTAACAAAAATCTTAAGGAGGAACAGTAATGGCTGAGAATATTGTATTAAAGACTTTTCAGGGCGGGAGTGTTACTCCCCAGGATGATGCCATCATGCAGCAGACAGCCATTCCGGGAAACGGCATCTTTAAAGGCTGTAACATTTCTTATGCAAGAGGAAACATTCTTCGTGTATCACAGGGATTCGGTATGATATGCGGTCGATTCTTTGAAGTGTATGAGGCAGAGGTTGCAGTCAAACTGGCAGACGGGGATGAAGTGTTGGAGGGCAGAATCTATATTCATTTGGATTTATCCAATGCAGATGAACCGATTCAGATACTGACGGATGCAAAGGAAACACTGCCGAGTCTTGAGGCGGATATGGATATCAATTATAACAATTCAGTGTTTGAACTGGAACTTGCTACATTTAAAGTAACTTCCACGGATGTTTCAGAACTGACACAGGTATTTGCCAAGATTGCATCCTCTGGCGGTGGCGGTGGAAAGAGCAGTCTTTCAAGGCAGACTGAGTATCAGGTAGGAGATAGCGCAGAAAGTGCGCTTGCTCCCGGATGGGTAACACTTCTTTGCTCCACAACCGGAGTAACGGCAATCACGGAGCCAAGCGGATACACCAAGATAACAAAGGTGGGAGATACCGTAACGGATGGAACAGCTGTCTTTACGGCAAGAAATATCTTATCGGAAATGGATACAGCCGTATCCACTCTTTCGGGGGTGGAAACAGAAGTGGCAGCCATCAAAGCCAGTATGAATAATACGGGTGCCTTATCTACCATGGTGTGTTCCGTCAGTGAGTATGCTGCCATGGAAGGATGGAATGACAACACGATTTATTTCTGTTATGAAGACGGAACACCAAGTAAAATCACCCGTATCTTCAAGGGAGAGGCAAGAATCTATGCGGATGCGGTAAAAGTGACCTATCAATATGAAACCACGGAAGACACCATCATAAAAACACTTATGGAACGAGAAGATGCCATTTTAGCAGCACCAACGGTTACGAAAGAAGATTACACCTTTGTTGGCTGGCGAAAGGATACAGAGGCAAACGGTAAGATTCTGGAAAACTATATCATTGCTGATGATACGGCAGTTACGCTCTATGCGGTGTTTAAACGTGATATTGAAATTGGAATGCATCCAAATGGCGGAGCAGTGATAGATGGCAGTTCGGAAAGCACCCTTAAAGTTTCCTGCTTTTATAATAATGGAAACTCACTAAGTTCTGATGTAATACTGCCGGAATGTCCTTATGCAAAGGAAAATCAGACTTTCTGCGGTTGGACATACAATGGACAGCTGTATAAACCGGGAGATAAAGGGGCATTCACGGATGACGGTATCATGCTTGCAACATGGATTGATACGGAGTATGACTTCCCTTATTCATCAAGTTATGTGGTCTTTAATATTCCGGCAGATGGTATTTACGAGTTTGAGGTCTTTGGAGCAGAAGGATTCTATGCGACAAACGGTACAGAGAAAGCAATGGGTGGTAAAGGAGGTCATGCCAAAGGCTATAAGAAGATGACAAAGGGAGATCTTGTTTATGTAGCAAATGGTGGGAAACCAGTAAACTATTCAGCAGGAGGAAATAACGGAGGAGGAAACGGAGGTATTTACACAAACAGTAAAACCTATGGAGCATCCGGTGGTGGTGCAACCTGTATCACTACAATAACGAATATTTTCGGCACTTATAACAATTCCAGCCAGTATTATGCAAAAAGAGCAGGAGTTCTGATTGTAGCAGGAGGAGGCGGTGGCGGCGGAATTGTCACAAATTCAGACGGAACACTGATGCTTAATAAAGGTGGAGATGGCGGTGGTGACCGAGGAGAGGATGGTTCCGACGGAGCATTGGGAGGCAGACAGGTATCCACTGGCTCTTATGAATATACAAACTACGGAGCTGCACCATATTATTCTTCTTCCAGTACGACCATTTCCGGTGGCGGAGGTGGTTACTTTGGCGGTAACTATGCTCTTTCAGGAAAGTCAGGAGCAGGTGGTTCGGGATATGTAGGTGGTGTTCCGGCATTCACCCATAAGAAGAAATATTATGGAACAGTAAATGAAGTAGGAGTTCATGAAGGAAACGGCAAGGCATATATCCGATATATGGATTGTGCATAACAATGATGAAACGGCAGGTGGAGACACCTGCTTTTTTCATACACAAATTTAAGAAAGGCGGTAAATGATTATGAAACAGTTCATATCAGTGATGCAGTATGTATTCGCAGGAATAGGAGGCTTTATGGGATGGCTGCTTGGAGGCTTGGATGGATTTCTGTATGCCCTGATTGTGTTCGTGGTGGTGGATTACCTCACGGGACTGATGGCAGCATTCATACAGAAAAAAGTATCCAGCGAGGTTGGATTTAAGGGCATTTGCAAGAAAGTAGCCATCTTCTGTCTGGTTGGAATCGGACACATCCTGGATACGCAGATCATCAAGACCGGAAGTGTGGTTCGGACGGCAGTGATTTTCTTTTATCTCTCAAATGAGGGTATCAGCATTTTGGAGAACATTGCTATCATCGGACTTCCGGTGCCAAAGAAACTGAAAGAGGTTCTTTCACAGCTAAAGGACAAGGATGATGAGGGGGAGGCTTAAGCCTTCCTCTTTTCATAAGAAGGGAGATTCATATGACAACAGCACAGAAGAATTTTGTAGATATGATTGGTGAGGCAGCACTTCGATATTATCCACAGTATAAAATATTGCCATCTCTTACCATTGCACAGGCAATTATGGAGAGTAACTGGGGAAAGAGCGGTCTGTCAAAGGACTGCTTTAATTATTTCGGAATGAAGTGGAACAGCAAATGTTCCTGTGATTATAAAGAATATTCCACCAAAGAACAGAATGCGGATGGCAGCTATGTGACAATAAAGGCGAAGTTCAGAAAGTATGCATCTGTGGAAGATGGGATACGGGGATATTATGAATTCTTACAGTACCCACGATATGCAAATCTAAAGGGAGTTATCGACAGCGGAATGGCCTGTGACTTGATCAGACAGGATGGATGGGCAACCAGTCTGAAATATGCAACCAATCTGAAAAAGTACATTGAAACCTATGGACTTTTGGAATGGGACGCAAGGGCGCTTGGAACGGTATCTGTTATTCATAATGAAAAATACACGCCGGGACTCTATGTGGTGACCGCCACCTCTCTTCGTGTAAGAAAAGGAGCAGGGACAAAGTATGAGCAGAAGAAGTTCTCCCAGATGACAGCCAGTGCAAAAAAGCAGTGTGCCATCAAGCAGAGTACAGGACTTGCTTTCTACGTGAAGGGAGTTAAATTCACGGCTCAGAGCATTGTGAAAGTATCAGAAACGGAATACTGGGCAAAGACTCCATCGGGATTTTTATGTATGGAACTTAATGGGGTAACCTATGTTACAACAGCATAATTCTATGAGGCACGTGGAATTCTACGTGCTTCTTTTTTTGACTTTATTAGCCAATAATAGCAACGTGAAAGGTGCTTATACACTTGCTTTTATGGGCAAACAGAGTGATATATAGACTACCAAAGAAGAAAGGAGGATAGGCCGATGCAGATAAACATTATCGAGGGTAAAAAGGAACGAAAGAGACTTAGGGTATGCGCATACTGCAGGGTATCAACGGATGCTGATGAACAGGAGAATTCTTTGGAAAATCAGATAAAGCATTATAAAGATGCTATTCAATCGAACCCTGAATATGAATATGTTGGAGTGTATAGTGATTTTGCCATTTCGGGTTTTAAAGAACAGCGCCCCGGATTCCAAAGGATGATGGACGATGCAAGACAGGGGAAGATAGACCTTATCCTCACAAAGTCCGTATCACGATTTGCAAGAAACACCGCTATTGTTCTGAAAGCTACAAGAGAGCTTAAGGAAAAGAATATCGGTGTTTTTTTTGAACTGCAAAACATCAATACGCTTTCGGGAGAGGGAGAACTAATGCTTTCCATTATTGCAGCCTTTGCACAGGCAGAGAGTGAAAGCGGAAGTGCAGGAGCAAAAATGGTTTATCAAAGAAAGTATGAAGCAGGGATTCCCGTTCAATTTCTCGAGAGGTCATTTGGTTATATTAAGGATACAAGTGGTGAGTATGTTCCGAAAGCAGATGAAGCTGCGTGGGTAAAG
>CAZUVQ010000045.1:0-13841 GCA_964623915.1 uncultured Oscillospiraceae bacterium | reverse complement strand
ATGGGCTTTGAAATCGATGATAAAAAATTAAAGCGCGCAGGGCTTGACTATTGGCACCTTTTGGGTGTACAATATTATGAAAGCATTGAGCATTTCTTTACGAAAAATCAAAACGTCAGGTTTTATCTTGCATCCACTAAAGCTTCAAAAACCCACTCTGAAGCAAATTTTTGTGATGGGGACTATATCTTCTTCGGTAAGGAGACGAAAGGCCTTCCTGAGGAATTTATCAAGGCAAATATCGAATGTGCTTTGAGAGTTCCCATGATAGAAGAAGCAAGAAGCCTGAATTTGTCGAATTCTGTGGCGATTGTTTTGTATGAAGCTCTCAGGCAGACAAGATACTTACAGCTTAACACAAAGGGTATTTTTTCAAATTTATTATAATATTATGGAGGTTTTATATGAAAAAGTTTTTATCGTTAATAATTGTGTTTTTGTTGGTTTTCGCAAATGTGCCGTCATTTGCAGATGAATTGATGGTGGCAGAAGAGTACGTCGAAAAATATGAGGATGAAGCTGAATATTCTTCATATATAGTCGTAGGGGGTGAAATAGTTGCATCTTCAAATACAGCGGAAAAATTATATTATAGCGAAGATTATCCGCTGGCACCTGTTATGAGGGCATTGGGGTACGAAGTATTATTTGATAGCGAGACAAGAATAATCACTTGCGTCAAGCCTGATATCAGCTATGGCTTTGATATAGATAAATGCCTTGTATGGAGCATTAAAGATGGTGAAATGTACGATATTGTTTTGTACAGTAATCCATATATTCAAGACGGTGTTACATATGCTCCTTATTACTTCTTCTACTATATTCTTGAAGAACCAGGCTCTCATATTTACGATTACAACAGCACTGGAAACCCGGCGTATGTTTTTTATGATATATCACAAGAAACAGCGCGTATTAACACAGCTCTGAATGACTATATAGATAAATTTTTAACTATGGGTATTAAGCCTCAGGAATACGGTGTCAATTATAATGTTGATTTCAAACTGACATGTGAAGACCTTGGTTTAGCAATAAATGGCGGTACAGAAATGGCTGCAAATTGTTATATAGATTTAAATAATGAATTCATTTCGTGTAATTTGGAATATGATTTCAGCGGGCTTTACAATGTTTTTAAGCTTATAATGTACAAAACTTTAGATACTGATGAAAAGTTCTCAATGCAGACCGTAATTGATAAAAACACTATTATTACAAAAAATAATTTAACTCCATACGCATCTGAAACCGGCTGGCTGACAGAAAAACTGCCAAATGGACTAAATTTTGAAATTACTGAAAAAACATTTGGCCAGATACTTAGTGCTTACGGAGCTGATGCGCTTAATATAAAGTCATATGCAGGTGCGGTTGCCGAATGCTTTGAAGCATTGATAAAATGTATAAACATCAGCAAAGAAGGCGATACTGTAACTGTAACAAGCTCTATTGATGAAACTTTCATCAAATCCCTTATTGATATCGTGGTTTATAATGTATCAGGAGAAAGCTCTGACGTGTCGAAAAGTATACTTGAAGGCACAAAATTTAAAATTGATTCCATAACGGTTATTGAGGATGGTATATATACGAAAGCTGATGGCACGGGCGGTGGAGTAATTTGTGTTACCATACCTGATACGGGTGTATCCTTCACCATTGAATTTAAACTTGATTCAACACTTTCTGATTCTGAATTACCAGTTTATCACAATAGTGCAGAAATCCCGGTAATTAATGAATAAAATGCAGTTATTGTCCCGTTTTTATGGGTATTTTGAAAATATGTATTGACAAATGTCAAGTTTACAGGTATAATATATATGTTTCGCTCAGGTGCGGAGGTTTGAGATGTATTTAAATTTAATTGATGTATTGGATAATGATGGATTCAAGCTTGATTTTGCCAGAAAGGTAAATCCTCCTGATACAAAATTCCGCGGTGAAGATTTAATCTTTCCGGAGGGCATCTCCTTAACAGGTTATTTTAAAAACCTTCGGGGGACAGTTGAGATTTATGCCAATATCAAAGGTATCATCAAAACAAAATGCTCAAGGTGCTTTAATGATACTTTTTATTCGTTTTCATTTGATTATTCAGATGATATTACAAGGCAGGGGAAAAGCTTTGAAGGAGTTGTACTTGAAGGCTCATCCGTTAACCTTGAAGATATGGCATATAAAGCAGTGATTTCGGAATTGCCGATGCAAATCCTCTGTGATGAAAACTGCAAGGGTCTTTGCCCGAAATGCGGAGTAGATTTAAATGAAACCAAATGTGAATGTGACACTACGGAAACAGACCCAAGGTGGGACATATTAAAGAAACTTAATTTGAAAGATGAGGTGTAGAAAATGGCAGTACCTAAAAATAAGACCTCTAAGGCAAAAAAACGTTCAAGAAGAGCTAACTGGAAGCTTTTAGTACCGGGTATGGTAAAGTGTTCTAAATGTCAGGCACTTATTTTGCCTCACCGTGTATGCGGTGAATGCGGATATTATAAAGGCGTTCAGGTTTTAAAAAAAGAAGCATAAAATAGCCAAAGGGGCTTAATTGCCCCTTATCTATTTCATTATGGTAATATTTTTACCACCTTGCTTATTTATTAGCAGTACAAGCTCCGGCAAATTTTCTTTTTCCGAAGTAATTTTCAGGGTAATCAGTGCTTCCTTTTTGTTTAAAAGATATGGTGCAAAGCTGTTTTGACCTATACCATTATCTATTCCGGAATAATAGCCGGTTGCAAGAAAAATTCCAGGATAAGGCGCGACAATGTATTCCGAATTACTATTAAGCACAGATGTGTCTTCCTGCAAAACTGAACCGTTAATCACGCTTGGAACTGATGATGACACGTTATCTTCAGTTTCTATATTAGCAATATATACATGTTCGTAATCAATGCCTTTATTTTGGATTTTTTTTACGGTCTTTTCGGCTTTGTTTTTGTCCTGGAATAAGCATTCAATTGTTATTAGCATGGTTGCCTCCTTTTTGATTGTCTTAATTAGTTTAAACATTTACGAGTAAGCTATACATAAGAGGTGCTTTTGTATGAACGCCATTCGTTATCCACATTCCTGTAAATATTGTAAGAATTGTGTACCCATTAATTTAAGGCGCGAATGCTTCTGCAAATACTTTGGGCGTGTTTCCTCAAACCATATTTGTAAGCATTATATATTCAATCCCTTTAATTATAAAGTTTTACGCAAACGGTCTTTTGATGCTTCAAAGTATAAAGAGGTAGACTTTTTGATTGATTAGAAATACAATAATACCAAAAAACATCATAAAAATTAGTTATATTTCATAAATTTACTAAATATTTCATAAATTTGTTAAAAAAGTGTTGAATTATATTATGAAAAGTGTTAAAATACAAATAAATTCTATAAGGAGGAAAAAATTATGAATAAGACTGAATTAGTCGCTGCTGTAGCTGCTTCCGCTAATCTTACAAAAAAGGATGCAGGTGAAGCTATTGACGCTGTTATCGCTACAATATCTGAAGCTCTTAAAAAAGGTGAAAAGGTTCAGGTTGTTGGTTTTGGTACATTCGAAGCACGTCAGAGAGCCGCACGTAAGGGTAAAAACCCTCAGACAGGTGCTGAAGTATTCATACCTGCTGCAAAAGTTCCCGCTTTTAAAGCCGGAAAAGCATTAAAAGAAATAGTAAAATAATTATTAATAAAAGCCGCTCAATGAGCGGCTTTTATATATGGTCATTTAAACTTTATTTTACTTCATATACCCATCCGAAAGGATCTTCAAGTTCTCCTTTTTGAATTCCTGTTATTGTATCATAAAGTTTCTGCGATAATTCGCCGGTTTTTCCGTCTGAGATAGTTATTATTTTGCTTTCCCAGTTCAATTCGCCGATAGGAGAGATTACGGCTGCTGTACCTGTTCCGAATGCCTCCTCAAGCTTACCCTGTGCATTAGCCTGATAAAGCTCATCTATTGACAAACGTCTTTCTTCAACAGGGATATTCCAGTGTTTCAGAAGTGTTATGACACTGTCACGCGTTACACCGGGAAGAAGGCTGCCTTCAAGAGCGGGGGTAATGACCTTTTTGTCAATTTTAAAAAATACATTCATTGTTCCAACTTCTTCGATGTACTTTCTTTCAACACCGTCAAGCCAGAGCACCTGTGTGTAACCTCTTTGTTTTGCAACCATCTGTGCTTTTATACTTGCGGCATAATTCCCTGCAGTTTTTGTATGTCCCATTCCACCCTTTACTGCTCGCACATATTTATCTTCTACATATATTTTAACAGGATTAATTCCTTCAGGATAATATGAGCCAACAGGGGAAAGGATAATCATATATTTGTAAGTTGATGATGGTTTTACACCTAAATGAGCCTCTGTTGCTATAATAAATGGCCTGATGTATAAAGAAGTGCCTTCGGATTTTGGAATCCAATCCTTTTCGACACTAATTAGTTTACACAGTGCTTTCAAACAAAAATCCTCATCAATTTCCGGGATGCAAAGCCTTTCATTTGAACTGTTTGTTCTTTCCATATTCTTTTCAGGTCTGAATAATACAATCCTGCCGTCCTTTGTTCTGTATGCTTTCATTCCCTCAAATATTGCCTGGCCGTAATGGAACACCATAGCCGCAGGATCCATCTGCAAAGGTGCATATGGCTGAATCAAAGCATCGTGCCAGCCTTTTTCCTCGGAATAATCCATAACAAACATGTGGTCAGTAAATATTTTCCCGAAACCGAGCTTACTTTCGTCCTTGGGTTTTGTTTTTGGATTATCAGTCTTTATTAATTTGATTTCCATGATTATTCTCCTTCCGTAATTGCTTATTCTTTAAATTATATACCAAAAATTTAAAATTTCAATACTTTTTTTAAAAAAATTAGAAATATTAGAAAAATAAGTTGATTTTTTTTAAATATAATGATAATATAACTGTATATGAATAAAGTTTATTATACTTACATTTTAAAAATTCTAAACATCAAAAGAAAATTTGTCTAATTGACAGTAATGTCACATAGGTTTTCGATAAATACTTATTAAAATGTTTTTAATCTTTTTATTCCCAAAAAAAATGGAGTTGAATTTATGAATTATGAAGAAATGTCAATAGCACAGCTACGTGATATTGCCAAGGAAATTGGGGTAAAATCTGCTTATAAGTTCAAAAAGAGTGAACTTATCATAGAGATTATCCAAATACGAAATGATAAAGAAGAAATAAAAAAAGATACAACTGAAGATAATAATAAAGAAATAAAGCAAGAGGTTTCACAAGTTGTTTCGGCAGAAAAACAAAAGGGACCGTCAAACACGGTTATTCGCACGGAGAAAAAGAAGGACGAAAGAGAAGAAAGACAATACGGCGAGCAGGGAGATATAAGTATTGTTCACGGGATTTTAGAAATACTTGCTGATGGCTTTGGTTTCCTTCGAACTGATAATTATTTGAGCGGCACAGGTGATATTTACGTTTCGCCTATGCAGATAAGGCGGTTCAACCTGAAAACCGGAGATGAAGTTACCGGCAAAGCACGTTTTCAGAAGGATGAGCGATTTCCTGCTCTTATTTACGTGGAAACGGTAAACGGTGATGGTGTTGATGTATCAATAAAAAGAAAACCATTCGAGTCACTCACACCAATATATCCCGATAAAAAAATACCACTAAGGCTTTCTCAAACTGACTTTGCGACAAGGCTTGTAGACCTAATTGCTCCAATGGGTTATGGGCAGCGAGGTCTTATAGTAGCTCCGCCTAAAGCGGGAAAAACCACTATACTGAAAAACATTGCAAGAAGCATAACACATGGCAGTAGTAATTCAAAGCTTATAGTGCTGCTTATCGATGAAAGGCCTGAAGAAGTTACCGATATGCAAAGAAGCATTGACGGCGAGGTTGTATTCTCAACTTTTGATGAACCGCCCGAGCATCACGTTAAAGTAGCTGAAATTGTGCTTGAAAGGGCACAAAGGCTTGTTGAACACGGGAAGGACGTTATTATACTGCTTGATTCTATTACAAGGCTTTCAAGGGCATATAACCTCACTATTTCACCAACGGGCAGAACTTTATCGGGAGGGCTTGACCCCGGCGCACTTCACAAACCAAAGAGGTTTTTTGGTGCAGCCAGAAATATAGAATTCGGTGGTTCACTTACAATTTTAGCGACAGCCCTTATTGAAACGGGTTCAAGAATGGATGACATGATTTTTGAAGAGTTTAAAGGCACAGGAAACATGGAAATACATCTTGACAGAAAATTGTCTGAAAAAAGGATTTTCCCCGCTGTTGATATATATAAATCAGGTACGAGAAAAGAGGAATTACTTTTATCTAACAGAGAGCTTGAAGCTATGTGGACAATTCGTAAGGCTTTCGGAAACATGAGCCCTCAAGAGGTCACAGGAATAATTCTAAATAAATTAGTTTCAACAAAAAACAATGATAATTTTATAGATTTGGTGTTAAAATCCTTTTAGTGGAAAATTCAGAACGCTTTAAAAGAAAATTGCATAAAACTATTGCATTTTTATGTAGTATGTAATAGAATTAAATCGTTTAAATGCTATTATGGGGGATTAGAAATGAAATTATCAGAAAAGTATAAAGGAATCAGTTCTTCGCCGACGCTTGCAATTGACGCAAAATTTAAAGCTATGAAGGCAGAAGGGCAAGATGTTGTAGGCTTTGGTGCAGGGGAACCTGATTTTGACACACCTATGCACATCAAAAATGCCGCTATTGAGGCTATAAACAAAGGCATCACAAAATACACACCGGCATCCGGTACAATGGAGCTAAAAAAGGCAATAGTAAGAAAGCTGGAAAGAGAAAACGGCCTTATATACGATGTATCACAAATTGTTGTAAGTAACGGTGCAAAGCATTCTCTTGTCAATGTATTTGGTGCTATTTTAAATCCGGGGGATGAGGTTATAATTCCCGCACCTTACTGGGTTTCGTATCCTGAAATGGTAAGGCTTGCTGACGGTGTTCCTGTTTCTCTTGAAACCTATGAGAGAGATATGTTTAAAATGACACCTCAAATGCTTGAGCAGGCTATTACTCCTAAAACTAAGGCACTTATTGTAAACAGCCCGTCAAATCCAACAGGTATGGTTTACAGCAAAGATGAGCTTTACGCTATTGCTCAAATCTGTATTAGACATAAAATATTTGTTGTTTCAGATGAAATTTATGAGCATTTGATATATGAGGGTGAAACTGTTTCCATAGCATCATTTGGAGAGAATATCAAAAGTTTGACAATTATTGTCAACGGGTTGTCAAAAACGTATTCCATGACAGGCTGGAGAATTGGATACACCGCATCCTCACCTGAAATTGCAAAGCTAATGTCTAATGTTCAAAGCCATGCAACCTCAAATCCAAATTCAATTGCCCAGTACGCAGCGGTTACTGCTTTAGACTCTGGCCTTGATTTTGTAGAGAACATGAAAACTGAATATATAAAAAGACGTGATTATATGGTTGACAGGATAAATTCCATTGAAGGTGTTTCCTGCATCAAACCAGTTGGTGCTTTTTATGTTATGATGAATATAAATGAATTATTTGGCAAGAAAATATGCGGCGTTTTAATTAATTCTTCCAATGATTTTGCAGAAGCTTTATTAAATAAAGCAAAAGTAGCACTTGTTCCGGGTGAAGGCTTTTTTGCCCCCGGTTATTTAAGGTGGAGTTATGCCGTATCAATTAACACTATAAAAAAAGGTCTTGACAGGCTTGAAAAATTTTTAAATAACGAATACAATTAAGGGGGCTTTAGCTGTGAAAATTGGCATTATAGGCGGAGGGAATATGGCACGTGCCATAGTCATAGGGCTTTTGGCAAATAAAACTAAGGCAGAAACCATTATGGTTTCGGATGTGTCTGAAAAAAAGCTTAATGAATTCAGACGGTACGGTGTAAAGACCGGTTCAAATGAACAAGTTTTAAAATTTGCCGATACTGTTATCTTAGCTGTTAAGCCAAATGTATATGACATTATCCTACATGAGTGCGTAGGCATTAATAAGCTTTTTGTTTCAATTGCGGCCGGAATTTCTGTTGAATACATAAAATCCTTCCTTGGTGAGGATTCTCGTGTTGCAAGAGTAATGCCAAACACCCCAGCTCTTGTAGGTGCAGGTATGACTGCTGTATGCGGAGATACCATTTCTTTTAGCGACCTTGAAATTGTTAAAGGCATTTTTGAAACACTTGGCAGAATAATCGTCACAGAGGAAAAAAATATGGACGCTGTGTGCGCTGTGTCGGGAAGTGGCCCTGCCTATGTTTATACTCTTATTGAAGCTATGGCTGACGGTGGTGTATTGATGGGGCTGTCAAAACAGGAAGCATTAAAGCTTGCCGCTCAGACAGTTTTTGGGTCAGCGAAAATGGCTCTTGAGTCCGATTTGCACCCGGCTGAACTTCGTGATGCGGTCTGCTCTCCGGGCGGGACATCTATTGAGGGTGTTGTAGCCCTTGAGAAAAACGGATTCCGTGCGGCGGTAATAAGTGCTGTTGAGGCCGCTGCCGATAAAAGCAAATTATTAAAAAAATAACAAAATTGTCATTTTACCCTTCAAGCAATCATAACATATACAGATTGTCCATGCTTTTTGAAGGGAATGATTTCTTTGAAAATAATCAAAGATTCTGACAAACTAAAAATCATCATTATGCTGTCTGCTCTTTTAGTAGGAATTATTGCAGGCAGCTTTACAACAGCAAAGATGTCTTCTGATGACAGCAATCTTTTGTTATCGGCAATAAAAGAGGCTGAATCTGCAAAACCACTGGGAGTATTTCTGAAGGCAATAAGGCGTGAGGGAATAGGGGCTGCTTTAATATATGTCAGCGGCCTTTGTGTGTTCGGAGCCGCAGCGGCGGTATTATATTTAGCATGGCGTGGGTATGCCATGGGCTTTGCTGTTGGTGCTTTAACTAAAATTTTTGGGCTTGCCGGCTCGATTTCGGCATTATCAGGTATGTTTATAAGTAATATTATTATTATGCCTGCACTGGTGATATTTTGCACTATAAGTTCAAAAAACGCATCGGAACTGTCAGAAAACGGCGTCAAAAACACGGTCAGACAATTTACAGTTTCAGCAATAATTATATTTTTCATTTTAATTATAGGATGTTTAGCTGAAGGGTTTATTTGTACTTCGCTTATGAAATGTTCAATGAAGCTGATGCAGTAGGAGGATTCACTTGGAACTTTTGGTTGAAAACTTTTTTTCATTTTTGAGAAATGACAAGCTATTATCTGAATCTACCATAAATTCATATAAAAGAGACTTGAACCTTTTTGAGAGGTTTTTAGGTCGTAAACTTGAATATGCTATTGAGAGCGACATTAAATCATATATAACAGGTCTGAAAAACAGCGGTAAATCCACTTCAACTATTTCAAGAGCAATGGTTTCCTTGCGTTCGTTTTTTGGATATTGTCATAATATCGGTTTTCTTAAAATAAATCCGGTAGAATTTATTAAGCTGCCAAAAGCTGAAAAAAAATTGCCTGAAATATTAACATCGGAAGAGGTTGAGATTCTTTTGGGACAACCTACCTGTATAGATGAAAAGGGATATCGTGACAAGGCTATGCTTGAGCTCTTGTATGCCACAGGGATAAAAGTCAGCGAGCTGATTGGCTTGAACCTGACAAGCATTAATTTAAGGCGCAGGATTTTATATTGCAACAGCTCCGGCAATATTAGAATGGTTCCGGTCGGGAAAAAAGCTGTAAGTGCAATTTCAGATTATCTTAAAAGCGGCAGAAATGCGCTGGTTTGCATAAAGGACGAGCAGGCTTTGTTTGTTAACTGCTACGGTTCACGTATGACGCGCCAAGGATTCTGGAAAATAGTAAAATCTTATAAATATTCAGCCGGAATAAATAAAGAAATTACTCCGCATATGCTTAGGCACTCTTTTGCTGCACACATGCTCCAAAATGGTGCTGATTTAAGTTCTATAGGTGAAATGATGGGGCTTACTGATATTGCTTCCACTGCTATATATAAGAAAATACTTGAAAATAAAATATTTGACGTATATGATAAGGCCCATCCGAGGGCATAGGAGAAAAGAGAAAAAACATATGTTTAAAAATAATCGTGAAGTGGATATGATTTCCGGTCCGATTTTTAAAAATATTATTATATATGCATTCCCGTTAATGCTGTCAGGAATACTTCAGCTTTTTTACAACGCTGCCGACATTATTGTAATTGGCAGGTTTTCGGGGCAGGAATCACTTGCTGCAGTTGGGTCAACGGGTGCGATAATAAATCTCATTGTCAATGCTTTTCTTTCGCTTTCCGTTGGCGTTAGTGTAACGGTTGCACAGGGTATAGGCGCAAGAGATAACAAGATGGTATCAGATACAGTGCATACTTCAATTACAGTAGCCTTGATATCTGGTGTATTAATCAGCATTGTAGGATTAAATGTTACTTATGCTGCACTTCGTGCTATGGGTACCACGGCAGATGTTATTGATAAGGCAGCTTTATACATGAAAATAATTTTTTTGGGGACTCCGGCATCAATTGTTTATAATTTTGGAGCCAGTATAATAATAGCTACCGGTGATACAAAAAGACCGTTATATTTTTTATCTATCGCAGGTTTCGTAAACGTGCTTTTAAATTTGTTGTTTGTAATAGTATTTAAGATGGATGTTGCCGGTGTTGCGATTCCTACTATCATAGCTCAGTATATATCAGCATTTTTTGTTGTTTCATCTCTGTGGAAAGGCAATGATATAATTAAGCTCAACTTAAGGGAATTACGCATAAACGGTAAGGCTTTGATTAAAATTACCAAGATTGGTGTTCCGGCTTGTATCCAGAGTATTGCATTTGCTTTTTCAAACGTTATGATTCAGTCAGCAGTCAATTCATTCGGAAGCAGTGTAATTGTAGCCGGAAATACTGCATCAGCAAATCTCGAAGGGTTTATCTATACTTCAACCAATTCGTTTTATCAGGCGTCTATGACTTTTACTGGGCAGAATGTAGGTGCAAAGAATTATGATAGAATAGGCAAGATATTAAGAAGCTGCATGATATGGGTTTTAATTGCAGGGGCGTTTATCGGCTCTTTTGTTTTTATTTTCGGTGAGCAGCTGTTAGGCATTTATGCTCCCGGAAATACAGATGTCATAGCTATTGGTCTTATAAGATTAACGATGCTTGTTCCGCTGTACTTTCTTTGCGGAGAAATGGAAGTTGTGTCAGGTTCCCTTCGTGGTATGGGCTCTTCTCTGACACCTATGATAGTATCTGTGCTCGGCGCTTGCGGGATAAGAATATTGTGGATTCTTACAATATTCCATAAGTATCATGATTTAAAGGTTTTGTATATTTCTCTTCCGGTATCATGGTTTATAACAATGTCAGTTCACCTTATTTGCTGGGTTATAGTAAAAAGAAATTTAGTATCAAAGGGACAGACAGCAAGATAAATTATTGTTTTAAGGAGTTTATAGGATGAAAACAAAGTATGAAAAATTATTTAAAAGCAAAAAAACAATCCGTTCTGCAACTTTACTTATTGTAATAATTGTATTACTATTGCTGATAATCAGGTCATGCGGCAAAAATCGTGAAGGCGAAGATATAAATTTATTTTCACAAAATCTTGTGAGTGTTCAAATGGGGGACAAGTATGGGTACATCAACCCAAAGGGTGATGTAGTTATTGAACTGCAATATGAATTTGCCGGAGCTTTTAAAGAAAATAACCTTGCAGTTGCATCGCAAGGCGGGAAATTCGGTTATATAAATAAAAAAGGAAAATTTGTAATTGAACCTCAGTTTGAGGAAGCTTATGATTTTAGTATAGCAGGGCTTGCTGTTGTTAGGATAGGCGGAAAATATGGTTACATTAATAAAAAAGGTGAAATCGTAATTAAACAGCAGTTTGACTCTGCCGGTGCTTTCTCAAAAAGCGGGCTTGCCGTTATAGAAATTGACGGTCTCTTCGGTTATATAGATAAAGAGGGCAGATTCATAATATATCCGAAATATGACAGCGCATCAGCCTTTGATGAATACAATAATGCAATTGTTCAGTTCAGCGGTGAGTATGGCATTATTAACGAAAAGGGCGAATATGTTGTAAAACCACAATTTGAAATGCTTGATAATTTTGCGGATAACACTCTTGCGCCTGTATCACTTGGCGAAAAGTGGGGTTATATTGACAGAAAAGGTCAGTATTTGATTAATCCCACATACGAAGAAGCCAATGGTTTTGCCGATAACGACCTTGCGCTTATAAAGACAGGGGGAAAATACGGTTATATAGATAAAAAGGGCAAAGCAGTAATAGAGCCAAAGTATGAATATGCAGAATCTTTCTCGGAAAATGGCTTGGCACTTATTATGAAAGATAAAAAATACGGATATATAAACAAAAAGGGTGAAGAGGTAATATCACCAAAGTTTGATGATGCAAAATCGTT
This sequence comes from uncultured Oscillospiraceae bacterium, assembly GCA_964623915.1. Classification (GTDB taxonomy): domain Bacteria; phylum Bacillota; class Clostridia; order UMGS1883; family UMGS1540; genus CAZUVQ01. Next base: position 1,338 of record CAZUVQ010000045.1, on the reverse strand, counting down.
TTCAAAATCCGGGTATGCAACTGTTTCACTAAATAAAAAATTCGGATTTATTGATAAAAAGGGCAACTTTATAATTGAGCCTTCTTACGAAAATGCAAGCAAATTCAGGGATGACGGCTATGCAGTTATTGTGATAGATGGTAAATGCGGTATTGTGAATAAAAAAGGAAACCTTTTGGTACCTGCCTTATATGATAAAATAAGCTGATTTCAACATTTTGACGTTGATAGAATAAAAATAACAAAAAATATTTATATTTACAATAAAACCCACTTGTAAATTAGAGTGGGTTTTATTGTGCAAAAATATACCTTTTATATACTTATTTTAATTTATTGATTAATGTAACCCTTTTATTGGGAGTTATAATCTTTTCTTTATACAGTATTTTATATGGTCGTTCGTGAAGATAAGATTTGTCGCAGCTTTGAAAAAATGACCTTCCAAAATAATTTTGATTTATGTCTTTATCTATGAAAAAATAGATGTATGTATTATCAGGTAAAAGAGTGTATATTATGTACTTGGCTTTAATTGCAGACATTGAATAGTTTAAGTTATGTTGAACGATTAATTCCTGACTATCAATAATACTCTCAATATTCATAAAGCAATTCAGTCGATTTTTAATGTCATCGAAGAAAATGCTTTTTGAAATATCTTCATACGTTATCTTATTGTTTAAAATATCACGAAATATAAGCTTTGAATTACCCCTTGCTTTTTGAATGTCTTTTAATTTATGCAAACCTACAAGATGGTGAAAGTGTTCTTCCTTAAAAATTAAATTAATTTCAATGAGTTTTTTCTGTTTTCCTGCCTTTATTATATATTCTTTCCCGATTAAGCTTTGAAAGGAGGTTGCACACTCTTTTAATTTATCCACTACCTCACCCAATATTCTTTAGTGTAAAACATAAAATGCCTTGCAGAAAAGCAAGACATTTTATGGTGTGTTTTCTTAGGCGTTAGCCTATTTAAGTTGTGGTTGTCACACAAACCCCTTCAAAGCTCCATGAAACACTGCGACTTGAAACAGCATTTCATTTCAACACTTAAAACAACCTCGAGAGCTGTTTTGTGGCGAATGATTCGCACAGTAAATATTATCTACTGTTAATATCATTATATACATATTAGTATCAACCTGTCAATGGTAAAAGTAACCAAAACGTTATAAATCAAATTGTGAAAATTATACAGTTTTTCGTAAAAATAAAACTTTCTTTTGTCCGATTAAAACTTCTATACTCCAAGAGAAAGGAACTATATCACTTAATATTTTTAATAATCAGGAAAGCCTTACACCTGTAATATTCGGATATTTTTCTCTTGCT
>CAZUVQ010000044.1:0-13866 GCA_964623915.1 uncultured Oscillospiraceae bacterium | reverse complement strand
TCCAGTGGTCGTCTATGTATTCTTTTCCTTTTATAATTTCTTCTCTGTCCTGATAGGATCTGGATGAAATAAAAATAAACACAACAAATAACAATTGATTATTGCTGCCCCATATAGGCATGGAAGTCATGTTGTGGAACAGACTTTCGCAAACCAACTCCTTGTCGCCTCCCAACTGCTCAATGATTTCCTGATATGGTACTTTGACATCGTATGCACGAGCGGATTCTCCCCGAAACGCCCGCAAAACAAAGTCCTTTATTCCCCATCTTTCAAGGTTGGGATCCATTAAAACATTTTGTTTTTTATAAAGTCTTTCATGGTTTGATATTTTAGCAAACTTTAAATACGCTTCATTTGCCAGAAGCATCGTGCCGTCTGGCGCGCATATGTGCATCGGATAGGGAAAGTGCTTCACAATCTCGGCAAATAGCTCTTTATTTTCATACAGTGACTGAAAGTGCCATGCGCCCTCTTGCTTTCTTTGTTCATACAGATCACATATGTCATTTGATACCGTTGGCTTCTTTTCTTCTTGAATTGAGGCGTTTTTTCGCCTTCTATCCTCAGGACGAGCAGCATCTTCAGGAATAAGCCACAGGTTACCCTTTTTTTCTGCACCATCTATTCTGCCCTCGTTACAATACAGTGTCACAATCCTGATTCCAAGCCCCCATTTTTCACCTGCTTCCTTCACAGTCATATAATCCACGCCACACACCACCCTATAGTATAATATTTCCATTATTATACTACTGATTTTCGCATATTGCAAGCATTAGCAATATATACTTGTGACATTTCGTGTAAAGGCTCATTTGCCAAGTTAAATGCAACCGTTAATAGATAGTATGGTTATGTTCAGTCTTGCAATTTTCTTCTTTTTGCAGCAAAATAATTGATGTGTCTTGCACGTTAATTTAAAAAGATATTTTTTTTAGGCTGTGGCTTGATTTAACAAAATAACCGTATAAAAAACAACCCTACTTCATGTATATAAAATAAGGTTGTTTTGGAGCTGGTAATGGGACTCGAACCCGCGACCTGCGCATTACGAATGCGCTGCTCTACCAACTGAGCTACACCAGCATATAAGTATTTTATGAAACAAGCAATTGCTTCGCAATTTTCTGCAAATTAAAAAGCAGCCTATGAGTTAATATTATAATTCATAAGCTGCTTTTTGTCAAGATTTCTTTGTTGAGAAAAATAAATAATCTATAAGTATTCTTATAATCAGTAAAAAAGTGCTATTTTATTTTCTCTGCTTTGTAGTTTTATTACTCTATATTTAAATGCTTTTTCAGCAAATGATTTGTAGATAAAAATAAACCTACACACAACAATGTATTTGTAACAATTGCAGCGTTTAAAACAGCTGTAAGGATTTCAGTGATATTGGTATTGAGGTCAAAAATGCCGTCAAAAATTTTCGCTACTAAGATATTAATAATGCTCATAAGTAGTATAAATGCTACTATTGAAACTATTCCACGATGTTTAATAAAAACTGCCATCTGACTCATAGAAAGCGATGTATATATTAGTAAAATAAAGAACATCAGCTGTAAAAAAACACATATAATACCCTGAATGAACCATAAATAGTATTCGGGTTTAATCTTATCTTTAATCTGCGGCAGGTATTTTATCAGCTCTTTTATTTCCACAAAAAATTCACGGTTTGCAACAATAAAAATAAACGATATTATTCCCACGAAAAAGCTTACAATAACCCATACAACTGCGGTAATAAGCTTTGAAAATATAAGCTTTTCGGTAGATACCGGCAAGGTAAACATCAGATACCCTTCATCTTGAAGTAAATTATTTTTAAACCGATTTACAATAGTCATTAGCGCAATTACAACAAGCGAAACCATAAGACCGAACAGAATAACACCTGCAAATATCATGATAATATCCGGAAAAATATTATTTATTCCGAAATTCAGAAGCAGTGACACAACAAGTATTGCAGCATATAAGGGAAGAAACCTTCTGCCAGTTGCCTTGAATTCATATTTTAATAATTTACCTAACATTTAAATACCTCCCTGAACAGCTCATCTATAGCTTTACCATTCTTTTCACGGATGTTATCGACGCTGTCATTCAGAACTATTTCACCATCCGACAAAAATAAAACATCATCAAATATTTTTTCAACATCCTGTATTAAATGAGTGGATATTAGCACAGTTGAATTTTCACTGTAATTACTGATAATTGTATTCAGTATATAATCTCTTGCTGCAGGATCAACCCCTCCAATAGGCTCATCCAGTAAATAAATATGCGCATTTCGAGACATAACAAGAATTAACTGCACCTTCTCTTTTGTACCCTTTGACATTGTTTTCAGCTTGTCATTCTCATTTATATGAAGTGAATGTAACATATCCCTTGCTTTTTCCATGCTGAAATCCGCATAAAAATCAGAAAAAAACGCAAACAAATCACAGACCCTCATCCAATCATTCAGATATGTTCGTTCAGGCAAGAAGGAAACAATGCTTTTGGATTTAATGCCTAAATGGCTCCCTTCTATTAATATTTCTCCAGATGTCGGTTGCAAAAGACCATTGGCAAGCTTTAAAATCGTTGTTTTTCCGCTGCCGTTAGGGCCCAACAATCCTACTATTTTCCCACTTTCAAGGCTAAAGCTTACATTTGATAAAGCGGTTTTGTTTCCAAAGGTTTTTGTAACCTTGGAAAAGGTCAATAACTCACCCATTTTATTCATCCTTCCTAAATTTATTTAAGAAAATATCACTGATTTCTGTTCTTGAAAAACCCATTTTTAATAATGATTCAAACAGTAAATTAACTTTATCCGAAGCAATTTCTTTTTTCATCTGTTGAATCATTTCATTATCCTCCGTCACATATCTCCCACTTGTACGTACGGAAAAAATTAAACTATCCCTCTCAAGCTCTGATAAAGCGCGCTGCATAGTGTTTGGGTTTACTCCTGCTTCCTCCGCCAAATCACGCACTGAAGCTATTTTTTCGCCCGGTTTCATTACACCTGAAACAATTTTCATTTTCAGTCCTTCAATAAGCTGCAAATATATTGGAACACTGTTATTAAACTCCCAAGCCAATTCATCACCTCCATTATTGTATTAATGGCTTAATACAATGATACGCCAAACCCTTATTTTTGTCAATAGATTTTTTGATTTTTTTTAATAATTTTTGATTATTTTTGATTATTTTTGATTATTTTATGAAAAAAGTGCATTCCCTCACCACACCTGCGGTGAGAAAATGCACTAAAAAATTTTTATTAGAATGAATTATTTGTCTTCTGTATTTTCGCCGTCTTCATCTTCTACTTCATCTTCTACTTCGTCTTCGGCAGTTTCTTCGACAAATTCCGTATTTTCTTCATTTCCCTCGAAAAAGTTTTCGTCATCCTCCGAAATCATTTTTTCTTCTTGCTCTTCATCGTTTTCTGGAATCGGTGTCAATAATCTAATTTTCTTTAAGAGCAAAAGTATTATTATTAAAAGTAAAATAATAATTAATGAAGCCAACAAAATTGCGAAGTTGGGAACAAAAACGCTTATGTTAATCGGCTGTTCAGTAGCATCGCTTTTTGCAACAAACTCAAATGAAGGGGCAAGGAAAAACTTGTTGCCTTTTGAGAATGAGAATGAGAAAGCAGGGAATTTGATTTTTAATTTTGAAATTGCATTTTTTAGCTTAGCCATCTCTTCTTCCGGATATTTATCGGCTTCACTATTACCCTGCGTCAGTGAAAGAAATCCATTTATTTTATAATTTGTTCCGAATGCATTTATATTCTCATCATAAGAAATACCAACATGATTCTGCTCAATAAATTCATTTAACTTTTCATCTTTAGGAAATATGCTGATAGTGTTTAATCTTGAAAAAAATTCAGAGTTTATCATTGCTGATGCACTGTCAAATTTTCCGCTTGCCTTGATGCCGTAATATTTTGCACCATCTATTTCTTTTTCTATTTCTTCAACCTTGAGGTTTTCATCTTTTGCGACATATTCCTGTAAACCTGTTAGGTTCTCACCAATAATTTCTGTATGAGTAATGGGGGCTTCCGCATTGTTGTTATTCCAGTAAAAGTTATACGATTCGTCGGTAGCTAACAATTCTGAATTAAATTCTGCGCCGGAGTGTTTAATATTAAGTGTTACATCCTGCTGATAGCAGCCTGTCAGAAGGCTAAGAGCTACTAACGAAAGAAGCAGAATCTTGGTAAATTTTTTCATTTTTTTCCCTCCAAATATAAGATAATAACGCCATTATATCAGAGAATATATAAATAAGCAATATATATTTTTCAAAAAATTCAAAATTTTAACTATTATTACAAAGGCTGCATCCGGTGCAAATAATTGTTCTGCCGGGAAAAATCTCCGGTAGAATTTTAATAAAACCCGTTCTGCCAGAATTATCTTTTTGATGAAGTACTATTTCCGATGGTGCTTTAATTATAAGAGCTGACAGCAAAAGCTCTTCAAATGAAAAACATTCAGGAATACTTTCCGCACCCATTTCAATTATACAGCTCCCTGTTATATCTATACCTTTACTGTCTCTAATTGTAATTCCGCCGTATTCATTTATAATGACATTTATTTTACTGCCGGGCGGTGCAGTAGCTACATATTCACGGATAAGATTAATATTTTCAATTCCATCGGCCACTGAAACACTCTCCCTCATGAGGGCCTCTTTATATAATTGTAATCTGAAATTCACAAGCCCCTTAACGGAAACACTGTTATTTTCTTTGAGATATTTCTGTATTTCCGAATATAAAAGCTGTGTCCCAAAGTCTTTTGTATATTCAGCAATTTTGTCTGTTTCAGCTTCTGTAAATACTCTTCCCTGAGCTCTTGTAACCATTTTTATAATTGACTTTTTATACTTTTCTTCTATTATATATATGAGTGCTTGTGAAAGTTCATTTAATAGTTTTTCTTCATTGCAATCATCATAACAAAAAGTTATTTGCTTTTCACCCCGTTTTGCCACTACTCCACTTAAACTTTTAGTAATTTCCGCTATCGCATCGGACTCATCTGTTACTGTAAGTTTCAGCAAGCCGTCACCTCCTATGCTGTAATAAGAGAACCGATATCAAGAGGAGTTCCCTCTGATTCATAAAGCTCCACCTCTTGTTGTTCCAGAAAAGAGTGAATTTTATGCTTCGAAGGATGATTTTTTAGGCTTCCTGTTATAAATAATTTATTTTTTTCAATAAGTGCCGCCGCACCGCCGATGAAACCACAGTTGTAACCTTCAAGGTTAATTCCGCCCTCTTCTATTAAAAGAGCATCAGCATTGCATTTTATAGCAGCATTATAAATACCCCCGTCCGATGTGATGAGGGACTTTTTACCCGTTACAGCCGTAAGGCATTTTGCATAGCCTTGTTTAATATCTATCAGGTCAATGCCATTTTCTTCAAAATGATTTACAATTTTAAAATCGGTAAAACGGCTGTTGTGATACGCACTATTGCCGACCCTCGCAACATTATATGCAACATCCAGCGGATAAGTGCCGCCAAGGCAGGTATTTCCTTTAATTACCTTTGCTCCTATTATGCCGAGCTTTTCATAATAATATTCATAGGTTTCGGGACAAGATACAAAAATGCCCCCGCCAAGATAATGTATCTGCAAATCAGCATGATATTTAAGGCCGTCCGGCAGAGAAGCAACCTGTATTGTAGGTATATAATATTTAAAATCAAGCTTCTCGATTGCCTTACATGGTGCAGCTATTAATATGTTCGGCTTACTCTGCGGAACATTTGGTATTTTCTGAAACATAAACTTTACACCACTTTATCATCGACGTTTTTGTTTTTTCTGCATAGTATATATATTGTAGACCGGTCTTTTAATAGATTCCTAAAGAGAAAGGGTGGCAACAGCATTCAAATCAAGAGTTGCCAAGTTACCCGACAAGAGATTGTAATAGCCTGCGCAGGAAATCATAGCACCGTTATCCGTACACAGCTCTTTTGGCGGTAGAAAAAACTCAAACCCCGCCTCACCTGCTGCATCGGATAATGATGCCCTCAAGTTATTATTTGAGGCAACGCCCCCTGCAAGGGCTATTTTTTTTGCACCATGATCTTTCGCCGCCTTAATTGTTACATCTGTCAATACATCGCATACCGCCGCTTGAAATGATGCGGCAATATCTTCACGGCAAACTTTCTCACCCTTTTGGTCAGCCTTATGCACATAATTAATTACAGCTGTCTTAACTCCGCTGAAGCTAAAATCGTAACCCTGTTTAGGCCTGGGAAAATTAATGGCGGTAGGGTTTCCTTTTTCGGCAAGAGCCGATAAAGCAGGCCCTCCGGGGTATGGTAAAGCGAGAACACGTGCCACCTTATCAAATGCTTCACCTGCTGCATCATCAAGCGTTGCCCCCAAAATCTCATATTTTCCGTAATCAATTACATTTATTATATGGCTATGTCCTCCTGACGCTACGAGGCATACAAAAGGCGGTTCAAGTTTTGCTGATGCTATATAGTTTGCGCAAATATGACCATGAATATGATTTACCGGTACAAGCGGCTTTTTTATTACATATGCGTATCCCTTTGCTACGGATAAACCAACAAGCAAAGCACCGATAAGACCCGGACCGTTTGTAACTGCAACGGCATCCAGGTCATTTTTTGTTACATTTGCTTTTTCAAGCGCCTCATTTATTACCCACGTTATAACCTCTATATGCTTCCTTGAAGCAATTTCAGGAACAACGCCACCGTATTTTTTATGCAGGTCCGCCTGTGAAAAAATTACATCACTCAGAACAGTACGGCCGTCACATGTTACAGATGCGGCAGTTTCATCACAAGAGGATTCAATCCCCAGAATAATTTTCAAATTCTTCACCCTTTATATCTTTTTCTATATAATAACAAATTATTTGAATATAATCAATAACAAATTGATTAAAATGTCACAAATTATTACGTAAATGTTAACACGCATTAAACCCTTACCCCATGGGCGTTACATCGGTATTATTGCATGCATTTTGTTAACAATATTTAAAAAGTTGTTAAAAATGTTTGACAAATATATAATTATGGTTTATAATAGCAACACAGTCAGTAAATGAAAAGATTTAATAATTCCGTAATGAAAGGATGATTTTGTGAAAAAAGGAATTATAGCAGGGGCTTTTGCTTTAACAATGCTTTTTACCGACATAACAGCCTCAGCTTATGTACTTAAAATTATTTCAGCGGACGAAGAGAGTGTTTACGAGAACGCTGATATTAATAGCGAAAGAGTAATTGGTACTTTACGAAAAGGTAAGAATGTTTCAATTATCGACACCTATGGTAATCGGAATAAAATAGGCTACGAGAATAAAACAGCTTATATAAATGTTACAAATATTATAACAGATGAAGAAGAAATTGAAAATAATAACAAGCAAAACCTTGGCACACTTGTTACAGAATACGCAAAAAATTATTTGGGTGTTCCATATGTATATGGGGGTACATCTCCTTCCGGTTTTGATTGCAGTGGATTTGTCCAGTATGTATATTCGCATTTCGGTATTAATCTCCCACGTGTAACATACAGCCAGGTTAATTGTGGAGAAGTTGTACGAACTGAGGATTTACAAGTCGGTGACCTGTTGTTTTTCCGCGGTGCCGGTCACGTTGGGATATATGTTGGTGAAGGAATGTATATCCACGCTCCCCAAACAGGCCGTAACATTAGCATTGATCCCATTAAGAGAAGCATTTATGCGGCGAGAAGGGTTATTTAATATAATTTTACGAAGTTATTAATTATAAGACATTTAAAAATCCGCATAAACACAAGGTTTTTATATGATATGTAAAATATTCTTAATGTAATTGTTAAAAAAGTTTGACAATTAGACACAAATATGTTATACTTTTTAATATAATTTAAACCAAGGAGGTTTTTGGCAATGCAAAAAAAACTGACATTATTGGTATCAGCAATATTTATTGTTATATCTCTCCTCTCATTAACTGTATCGGCGGATGAGCTTGTATATGTAACCGTTGATGTTTTAAATATAAGAAGTACTCCATCCACTGCCGGTGAAGTTTTAGGGCAAGCGAAGTATAGTGACTCGTTGCAGGTTCAGGGTAAGGAAGGCAACTGGTTAAAGATATATTACTGGGGTGTATCCGGCTATGTATGTGGGGACTATGTTTCTTGCACACAGCCTGCACCAATAAATAAATCGACAGGCGATCAGGTTGTTGAATATGCAAAAACTCTTGTTGGTATCCCTTATGTGTATGGTGGCAACTCCCCCGGTTCCGGGTTTGATTGCAGCGGTTTTGTCAAATATGTGTTTGAACAATTTGGCGTAGCATTACCCCGTACATCTTATTCGCAGGCTAATGTTGGCGAAGCAGTAACAAGAGAAACGTTATTGCCCGGTGATATTGTTGTTTTCAAAAATGGCGGACATGTTGGAATTTATTGCGGTGACAACAAGTACATACATGCCCCACAGTCGGGCAGAACAGTGAGTGTTGAGGATATGAACAGAACGCTTTATTGTGCCAAACGAATAGTATATTAAGATAACCCCATGATATCCAATCATTATTATAAATACAAAAGAAAAAATCACAATTAGCGGTTGCTTTACCGAGCAACCGTTTTTGTTTTGTATTAATTCAAATTTAATACTTATTAATTGTGCAATATGATGATAATTATGCATTCTTTTGTAAATAAAATTTCGTAAATATGATAAAAATCCTTGACAATATTACGAAAAGTATGTACAATTAAATGTGGTGTATGTTAAATGTGCATACATATTGCCTGATAATTAAAATTAATAAGAATTTTTACAAAGGAGGTGTTAGCTATATTACCAACTATAATTATTATTTGCGTTACTGCGTTTATTCTAATAATTGCATCAGCTTTAGTATTTTTTAAAGTCGGTGTTTCATATAGAAAGAAAATTGCAGAAGCAGAAATCGGAAGTGCGGAAGAAGAAGCAAAAAAGATTTTAAAAGAAGCGCAAAAACAATCAGAAGGTAAAAAACGTGAAGCTTTGGTAGAAGCCAAAGAAGAAATTCACAAAAATCGTCTTGAATATGAAAAAGAAGTTCGTGAAAGACGTAATGAATTAAACCGCTTGGAGCGCAGGCTCCAGCAAAAAGAAGAAAACCTCGATAAGAAAACAGACGTTCTCGAATCAAAGGACGAGCAGCTTAATAAAAAGCTGAAAGATGTTGAAACTCAGATGGACGAGGTTAAAAGACTCAGACAGAAAGAAATTGAATTACTTGAAAAGATTTCAGGATTAACAGCTGACGAAGCTAAAGATTATTTGCTCAAAAATATTGAAAATGACGTCCGTCATGAGACGGCTATTATGATTAAAGAATTGGAAACCCAAGCAAAAGAAGAAGCCGACAAACGCGCCAAAAACATCGTAGGTCATGCAATTCAAAAGTGCGCTGCTGACCATGTAGCAGAAACAACAGTATCTGTTGTTCCGCTTCCTAACGACGAAATGAAGGGCCGTATAATCGGCCGTGAGGGAAGAAATATAAGAGCCCTTGAAACTCTTACAGGAATAGATCTGATAATTGATGATACACCCGAAGCAGTTATCCTTTCGGGCTTTGATCCAATAAGGAGAGAAGTTGCACGACTTACCCTTGAGAAACTCATTGTTGACGGAAGGATTCATCCGGCAAGAATTGAGGAAATGGTCGAAAGAGCTCGCAAAGAGGTTGATGCTACCATTAAACAGGAAGGTGAACAGGCAACATTTGAAACAAATGTTCACGGTCTGCATCATGAGATTATTAAATTGCTTGGTAAGCTGAAATTCAGAACAAGCTACGGACAAAATGTTTTGAAGCATTCAATTGAGGTATCTCATTTGTCCGGCATTATTGCCGGCGAACTCGGCGCAGACATTACTGTTGCAAAGAGGGCTGGTCTGCTTCACGACATCGGCAAGGCAGTTGATCATGAAATTGAAGGTTCGCACGTTAGTATCGGTGTTGATATAGCTAAAAAATATCGCGAGGATATTGCTATTATCCATGCAATTCAGGCACATCACGGTGACGTTGAAGCAACTACACTGATAGCATGCATCGTCCAGGCGGCTGACGCTATTTCGGCGGCTCGTCCCGGAGCAAGAAGAGAAAACCTTGAAACTTATATCAAGCGTCTTGAAAAGCTTGAAGAAATTGCTGATTCCTTTAAGGGCGTTGACAAATCCTTTGCCATTCAGGCAGGCAGAGAGATTCGTATAATGGTTAAACCAGAGGATGTAAGCGATGATAACGCAATCCTTATTGCCAGAGATATTGTAAAGCGAATAGAAGATGAGCTTGAATATCCAGGTCAGATTAAGGTTAATGTTATAAGAGAGATTCGCGCAATAGAATACGCGAAATAAAGGTGTTTACGGGCTGCAATTTTTTGCAGCCCGCTTTTTAGAAAGGATTTTAATTTGAATATTTTGTTTATCGGTGATATTATGGGCCGTACAGGGCGCAAATCTGTATTTACCTATCTTTACGATTTAAAGGAAAAGCTTTCGGTTGATTTTTGTATTGCAAACTGTGAGAATGCGGCAGGAGGCTTTGGCGCTACGGCGAAACATCTTGATGAACTTTTAAAAGCAGGTATAGATGCGTTTACAACAGGTAATCATGTTTTTTCAAAAAAAGAGATTATTCCACTGCTTAGTGGCAGTGATTACGACATTGTAAGACCTTTTAATTTGCCAAAAAAGGATCCCGGCAGAGGAACAATGGTCTGTACAGCAAAAAACGGCGAAAAAATCGCAGTTATTAATTTACTTGGCAGGCTTTTTCTACAACTTCCCGTCGATGAACCTTTTGCAGCAGTTGACAGAGCATTGGAAGAAGTCAACGGGAAAGCAAAAATTGTACTGGTTGACTTTCATGCGGAGGCAACAAGCGAAAAACGTGCTATGGGGTATTATCTTGACGGTAAAGTAAGTGCTGTTCTTGGCACCCACACCCATGTTCAAACTGCTGACGAGCAAATTCTCCCAAACAAAACTGCATATATAACAGATGTTGGCATGTGCGGAGCGAAAAACTCCGTCTTAGGTGCCAATATAAATACTGCAATAGGAAAACTCACATCAGCTGTTTCGGGCAAATTTGAAATTGCTCAAGGTGAACCGCTGTTTAATGCAATTTTTATGAAATTTGATACTGATGGAAAATGCGGGGATTTGAAAAGAATTTATTTGTAGGCAACTGTTATTTTCTGAAGGGGCTGTTTTGGGGGCAATCCCTCCACCGCTGACGCGGTCCCCCTCCCTCTACACGAGGGAGGCAAAATAACGCAAAGGATTTAAAGAGGGAATCTGCATTTTGCAGATTCCCTCATAAATTTCAATAAACTTTTTAGCTTGAGAATGGCTAAAAAATACCGTATTTTCAAGCTTTTTGCTTCTTTGCGAGTCGGCGCATTTTGTCACAGTCCTTTATAGTATTACTTCGTGGCCTGTTCTTGCGGATTCGTAAATTGCATCGAGAATTTCCATAATCACGATACCGTCATCCGCAGTACTAATACATTGCGTTTCCCCTTTAATGCATGAAATATAATGGTTAATTTCGTTAGCGAATAACCCATCAAATGACAATGCCGTTTTTGCATCTAAAGTAACATCCGCAAGGTAATCGTTAATCTCCGTATATATTTCAAGCTCCGGATTTAGGCATGCACCGCCCTTTGTTCCAAAAAACTCAATTTTCCCTTCAGGCTTCTTTATATTTAACGAGAAGCTTGCTTCCACAGATAGTGTTGCCCCGTTATCAAAACGGATTAGTGCTGAAGCTAAATCCTCAACATCACATATATCTTGGTCTGAAGCACCACTTGACAAATAACTTTTCGGGGTTTTTATGTTCTTCCTATCAAATAGTTTCTGATAAGTCACACCGTAAACTGATACTGGCCTTGGGTTGCCCATTACAAAACGAACAAAATCAATGACATGAACACCTAAGTCAATAAGCGGGCCGCCACCTGAACGTGATTTATCACCAAACCAGCCGCCGGGATTACCGTTACGCCTCAGATATGTAGCCTTTGCATAATAAAAATCTCCAAAAAAATCTTTACCAGCAAAATCTCTTATAATATCACAGTCATTCCCAAAACGACGTACAAAACCTATCATTAGAAGCTTGCCGCTCTTTTCTGCGGCTTCCTTCATTTTTATCGCATCGGTACGATTTACCGTCATGGGCTTTTCACAGAGAACATGCTTGCCTGCTTGAAGAGCCGCAATGCTACAGGAGGCATGCTCACTGTTCCATGTGCATATGCTTACAGCATCAATTTCATCTAATGCCAGTAAATCATTTTTATCAGTAAAAAGCCGTGTAACTCCGTACTTTTCACCCATTTCCTTTAACTGCTTTTCATTTATATCACAAAAAGCATATAATTGTACATCGGGGTTTTTCAAATATCCTTCTATATGCACCTTGGCAATGCTGCCTACACCTATTATGCCAATTTTTATCTTAGCCATATTCAGTTCTCCTTAATAGTTTTATTAATAAACTCAATAGCTGTTATTATATCCTTTTCAGGTGTTACACCTACTTCACGCTCAATTGTCAGATAACCACGGTATCCGATTTCCTCTAACGCTTTTAAGTAAGCGGGATAATCTACGCTACCCGTACCTAACGGCACCTCTTTAAAGTACTGTACATCATTAAATTTCTCGGGAACCGGATGCACAGCTTTATATATATATTCGGGATTGCCACGACAAAGCATTATGCCGTCTTTCGCATGAGTGTGAACAATATAATCTTTTAAATTATGCACAGCCCCCACAGGGTCATCCCCCGTAACCATTACAAGATTTGCCGGGTCAAGGTTAACCGCAACACCACGTGAACCTATATCATCAAGAAATTTCTTTAACACTTTCGATGTTTCAGGACCTGTTTCAATGGCAAAGTGTGCCTTTAAGCTGTCGGCATAACGGCTTAACTGATAACAAGCCTCCTGCATCACCTTATAACGTTCATGCTTTGGATCCTCGGGCACAACTCCTATGTGTGTTGTGACAATTTTTGTTTCAAGCTCTACTGCAAGCTCAAGTATTCTCTTTGATTTTTCAATTAGTTCGGGATTCAACAAAGGGTTTCCGAAGCCTTTTCCCAAATCACCGCATAGAGCGGAAAAGCACAAGCCGTTTGATTTTACAAAATCAAGCAACTCTCTCTTTTTATCTCCCACAAGATTTTCAGGTGAATTTTCACCGTTTGTCGCATACATTTGAAGGCCTTGTGCACCAATTTCGGCTGCTTTTTTAATTGCTGTTTTTGTATCAGTCCTAAAGGACTCAACCATTACTCCTATTGGAAACTTAAACATAGCACTACTCCTCATTTTTTGATTAATTTTCAAATTTATTTTACCATTCACCTGAAAATAATACAAGACACTTTCTTGCAAAAAGTTAAAACTATATTGCCTTTTTATAAAATCGTACAAAAAAAGAGAGCTGAAAAATCAGCTCTCTTTTTAAATCTAAAAATTATGCAAGTTCTGCTAAATATTTAATAGTTCTTACCATCTGGCTTGTGTATGAGTTTTCGTTGTCATACCACGCTACCGTCTGAACCTGATAAAGGCCGTTGCCGAGAGGCAGAACCATCGTTTGTGTAGCGTCAAACAGGGAACCGTAAGTGATTCCGACGACGTCGGAGGAAACAATTTCATCCTCTGTATAACCGTAGGACGCTGAGGAAGCTGCCTTCATAGCGGCGTTGATTCCGTCGGCGGTGATGTT
>CAZUVQ010000043.1:0-14324 GCA_964623915.1 uncultured Oscillospiraceae bacterium | reverse complement strand
GTAAGAGGAACAATAATGCCTTGCTCCTTAATACTTTCAATCATTGCTGCTTGTTAAATTGGCTGTATAATAGCCTAATCGACATAAGTCTGCGAACGACATAGCGGCTCTCGACAATTACGCTTTCAGAGCCGCCACCGTTCGTGCCACCCGTAGATTTAAGTGTTCCCGCCGTGTTGCTTTCACGGTAGCCGCTATGTTGATAATTCTCGACCGCCACTCGCTCTACAACCGCTTTGCCTTCCTCAATCTGTTGTTGCTGAGGGAATTTATAATCGGAAAGGCAAATTTCATACCCATAATGGCTGGTTTTTCAATTAAAACGCTGGCTGGTTTTTCACTTTACATTAACAGTTTTCGGTGCAAAATTTAATAATTACTATTTTTTGGCATAAAAAAGCGGCTTACACATTTAATGCAAACCGTTTTATGTAATAATTTCACTACCGTTTTTAAACTTAAAGGTAAATTTGCCGTCAAGCCCAACTGTTACGCTTTCAACCGTATCCGCCCAAAGTTCCTCATCCCAATCGTTTATGGCATTTCTGTTTTCAATGTTTTTAATGAAAATTTCGATAACCTTACTTCGGGATAGCATTTCAGTTTCTTTATTCTTTTGTCATTTCCTCTTTTACTTCAACTTTTACTTCAATAGGTTCTTTCAGCTTTTTCCGAACCGATGCATCCAACTCAACCATTAATTCAGGGTTTTCAAGAAGGTACTTTTTAGCATTCTCCCTGCCCTGACCTATCCTTGTTTCTCCCATTGAGAACCAAGCACCGCTTTTCTGAACCAATCCGTAATGTACTGCAGAATCTAAAATGCAACCTTCCTTGGAAATACCGCGACCGTAAATTATATCGCATTCCGCTTCTTTAAATGGTGGTGCAACTTTATTTTTAACTACCTTGATTCGTGTTCTGTTTCCGATTAATTCGGTTCCTGATTTAATTCCTTCAATTCGTCTAACTTCAAGACGGACTGAGGAATAAAATTTCAGTGCCCTACCACCTGTGGTTACCTCCGGGTTGCCGTATATTACTCCTACCTTCTCACGAAGCTGATTTATAAATATAGCTGTTGTGTTGGATTTACTTATAACTCCTGCCAGCTTGCGCAGAGCTTGTGACATAAGCCTTGCATGAAGACCCACATGTGAGTCCCCCATTTCGCCGTCAATCTCCGCCTTGGGCACGAGTGCTGCCACAGAGTCAACAACAACAACATCAATTGCTCCACTGCGTACAAGAGCTTCTGCAATTTCAAGCGCCTGCTCGCCTGTATCGGGCTGAGAAACCAAAAGACTGTCAACATCAACACCTAAGTTTTTCGCATACACAGGGTCAAGAGCATGTTCCGCATCAATAAAAGCCACCTCGCCGCCGTTTCTCTGTGCTTCGGCTAATATATGCAACGCAACTGTTGTTTTACCCGAGGATTCAGGCCCGAATATTTCAACAATACGACCCCTTGGAACACCGCCGATGCCAAGAGCTATGTCAAGGCTCAAACAACCGGTAGGAATAGTTTCAATATTTAAGTGTAAATTTTCGCCGAGTTTCATTACGGCGCCTTTACCGAACTGTTTTTCTATCTGATTCATTGCGAGTTCCAAAGCTTTTTTCTTCTCGTCCATGACCGACCTCCTATGTATAGTATGCATCTATTGTATATTAAATTTATTTCAATGTCAATCGAAATCATTGAAATAAATTCTTAATCTTATCGGCAAACTTCTTTTTTTCACGGTTGTTCTTTTCACCGGTTTCCTCTGCAAATGCGCTGAGTATTTCTTTCTGCTTGGAAGTAAGATTCTTTGGAACCTCTACCTTGATTGTGATAAGCTGGTCACCCCTTGCTTTACTGCCAAGTTGTGTTATCCCTTTTCCACGCAACCTGAAAACATCCCCGTTCTGAGTTCCCTCGGGGATATTAAATTTCACTTTTCCGTCAAGTGTAGGCACTTCAAGCTCTGCTCCCAGTGCAGCCTCCGTAAAGGTAACCGGTATTTCACATTGAACATTGACACCGCGCCTTACAAATATAGGATGCATAGCAACACTAACTGTTATGATAACATCGCCTGCCGGGCCGCCGTTTTTACCGGCATTGCCCTGTCCACGAACAGAAATTCTCTGGCCGTTATCTATACCGGCAGGGATATTGACGTCAATTGTACGGTTTTTTCTTTTTTGCCCTGCCCCTTTGCAGCCCTCACACGGATTTTTTATAACTTTTCCTACACCGCGGCATTTATCGCAAGTGCGCTGTGTGATAAAAAATCCGCTGCCGCTTCTTATCTGCCCTGTCCCATGACAGGTGGGACATGTTTCAGGTGATGTGCCGGGCTTGGCACCGTTTCCGTGACAAACTTCACACTCTTCAAGTTTTGTAATATTTATTTTTTTATTTACGCCAAAAGCCGCCTCGCTGAATGAAATAGTAATATTGTAGCCGACATTTGAACCCCTCTGTGCCGTATTGGTACTTCTTCTGCCGCCCCCAAATCCGCCACCAAAAAATGATTCAAAAATATCGCCCACATCAAAGCCGTCAAAACCAAACCCGCCGGCACCATATCCTCCGCCTTGGCTCTGGTCAAATGCCGCGTGTCCGAACTGGTCATACCTTGCTCTTTTATCACTGTCCGAAAGCACTTCGTAAGCTTCTCCCACTTCCTTAAACTTGGCTTCCGCCTCTTTGTTATCCTTATTAAGGTCTGGATGATACTTTTTTGCCATTTTCCGATATGCTTTTTTTATCTCATCATCAGTAGCATTTTTTGAAGTACCTAATACCTCATAATAATCTCTTTTATCCATATACACTTTCCTCAAAGACAGAGACAGGTTGCTTTACCGCCTGTCTCTGTTTTAATGTCTAATTATTTATTTTCTTCTTCGTCAACTACCTTATAGTCAGCATCATATGCGCCATCGGGTCCTTGTGCCCCCTCTTCACCTACTGGGTTGCCCTGTGGATTTGCATTCTGATAAAGCTTTGCAGATACCTCGTAAAATTTCTGGTTTAACGCTTCGGTAGCTGCCTTAATTGCATCTGTATCTGTGCCTTTTAGTGCGTTCTTCAAGTTTTCAATCAATGGGTCAACTGCTGCTTTGTCCGCAGCTTCAAGCTTGTCGCCTAAATCTGTCATTGTTTTTTCCGTCTGATAAACAAGCTGATCACCCTGATTGCGAATTTCAACCTCTTCTTTTTTCTTTTTGTCATCTGCGGCATGCTGTTCGGCTTCCTTGACAGCCTTTTCGATTTCATCATCGGAAAGATTTGTGGAAGCGGCAATTGTTATATCCTGTGCATTTCCAGATCCTAAATCCTTTGCCGACACATGAACAATACCGTTTGCATCAATATCAAAAGTAACCTCAATCTGAGGCACACCTCTCGGAGCTGACGGAATACCTGTCAGAGAAAATTTACCCAAAGTTTTATTATATGCCGCCATTTCACGTTCACCCTGAAGAACATGAACCTCAACACTTGTCTGCCCGTCTGCGGCAGTTGAGAATATCTGGCTTTTCTTTGTGGGAATTGTTGTGTTCCTGTCAATAAGCCTTGTGAATACACCGCCCATTGTTTCTATACCAAGTGATAAAGGAGTAACATCGAGCAAAACAAGATCTTCAACATCACCTGAAAGAACACCCGCCTGTATGGCAGCACCTAAAGCTACACATTCATCAGGATTTATTCCCTTATGAGGTTCTTTGCCTGTGAGGTTTTTTACTGCATCATATACGGCCGGAATACGGCTGGAACCACCTACAAGCAAAACCCTGTCTAATTCACCTGAGGAAAGGCCGGCATCTTTCATGGCATTTCTTGCAGGCACCATTGTGGATTCGACAAGATCAGCGGTCAACTCATTGAATTTTGCCCTTGTCAAAGTCAAGTCAAGATGCTTAGGTCCTGTGGCATCTGCAGTAATAAACGGGAGATTTATGTTTGATGTTGTTACACCTGAAAGCTCAACTTTTGCTTTTTCTGCGGCTTCCTTCAATCTCTGCATAGCCATCTTGTCAGCTGTAAGGTCTACACCATTTTCTTTTTTGAATTCCTCACAAATCCATTTGATTACCCTGTCATCAAAGTCATCGCCGCCAAGACGGTTGTTGCCGCTTGTTGCAAGAACTTCAAAAACACCGTCTCCGATTTCCATTATAGATACGTCAAATGTACCTCCGCCAAGGTCATAAACCATTATCTTCTGGTCCTTGTCTTTATCCATGCCGTAAGCTAATGATGCAGCTGTCGGCTCATTTATAATACGAAGAACCTCAAGACCGGCTATTTTGCCTGCATCCTTTGTGGCCTGGCGTTGGGCATCGGAAAAATAAGCCGGAACAGTAATAACAGCCTGTGTTATTTTTTCACCTACATAACTTTCAGCGTCCTGTTTTAGCTTCTGCAAAATCATTGCAGAAATTTCCTGAGGAGTATAATTCTTATCGTCTATTGAAATTTTCTTGTCAGTTCCCATATCTCTTTTAATAGAACTAATAGTTCTGTCAGGGTTTGTAATTGCCTGCCTTTTGGCAACCTGCCCCACAAGGCGTTCGCCTGCCTTTGTAAAAGCAACAACCGATGGGGTTGTTCTCGCACCCTCTGCGTTAGCTATAACAGTAGGCTCACCGCCCTCCATTACTGCAACACAGGAGTTTGTAGTACCTAAGTCAATACCTATAATTTTTGCCATAATATATCATCCTTTCTAATAATTAAACTAAATTAGTTGGCAACCTTTACCATGCTGTGACGAAGAACTCTTCCATTCATTATATAACCCTTTTGGAATTCCTCAACCACTGTATTGGTATCAATTGTTTCATCTTCTATATGCATAACCGCATTGTGGCATTCGGGGTCAAACTCCTCACCCTTTGCGGGGATTTCCTCAATTTCAAGGCTTTTCAATATATCATAGAGCTGTTTTAAAATCATTTCCATACCCTCAAGCACACTTTTGGGGTTTGTTTCTGTTCTCGCTGAAATGATTGCCCTGTCAAGATTGTCCATAAGCGGAAGAAACGCTGCTGCACAATGTGCCTTTCCGTCCGTAAACATACTGTCCTTTTCTTTTATGGTTCTCTTTCTATAATTGTCAAATTCCGCTGACAACCTTAAATATTTGTCAGTAATCTCATCAAGCTTATCCACAGGCCCCGTTGCCTCTTCATTTTCAAGGTTAGTTTCTTCTTTTCCTTCTGCTTCACAGGCCTCGTTTTCTACAGTTTGTTCTTCCGAAGCCTCATTTTTAATATGTTCTTCATCCATCTTATTTTTTTTCTTACTATCAGCCATTGTATGCCCTCCTATTCGTCAAAGTACATTTTATTTATTAGCCTGTTAAGATTTTCTGTTACTACCTCAAGAGATGAAATAATTCTTGCATAATCCATTCTCATAGGCCCTATAATGCCAATTCTGCCGTACATATTTTCAAAACCGTTATAATTTGCAACAACAATGCTGCATTCACGCAAAGCCTCTGCTTCGTTTTCGTCACCTATAGTAATCTTTACGGTGTCACATCTGGTATTATCATCCATTATGTTCTTTATGTTATCTCTGTCATCCAGAAACCTTATCACTTCCTTTGCACGCTCTATATCCTTATATTCAGGATGATTAAACATATTGAGAATGCCGCCCCTGTAAATACCTCTTTTACTGTTTAAATCAAACCAATCAAACAAGTAAGATATTATCGTTTTAAATAGACCAGGACATTTGGCAAAGCTTTGCTTTATTAATACAAACTGTTCCTGTGTCAAATCATATGGTGATTTTCCGGTAAGAACATCAGAAAGGGCAGCTGAACATGAGTAAACATAATCATCATGCAACCTTTCTGTCATTTCAATGCATGCATTTTTAACAGTTCCAACATTTGTTATTACGGCTAAAAGAGTATGATTATCTCCGATGGGCAGCAATTTAATTCCGCGTATAACTGGATTTTGTGACCTCGGCGCAGTTGCGATAACAGTATACTCTGTAAGCCTTGACACGATTTCTGAGGTTTCTGCAATAATTTCATCAACCTCTCTTATGCGAATTTCCATGGCTTCCCGAAGCCTTATGATTTCTTCATCTGTCAGGCACCTTTTCTGCATCAGCCTGTTTACATAAAACCTGTATCCGAGCACAGAAGGAACACGCCCCGCTGAGGTATGCGGCTTCTCTAAATATCCCATTTCCTCAAGATCAGCCATTTCGTTGCGAATTGTAGCAGAACTTAAATTAATTCCATTTCTTTTCGCAATAGTACGGGAGCCAATAGGTTCTGCTGTTTTGATGTAATCATCAACAATGGCCTGCAGAATTTTCTTTTTTCTGTCACACAGCTCCATTTATTTCACCTCTTTGTTAGCACTCTCACCTTGAGAGTGCCAATCTAACTAATAAGATACCACTTTTTGCTATTCTTGTCAAGAGGTTTATGTAAAATTATTTGTTGAAAACTAAGATTTACATTTCAATTATTAAATTGTGTCCATATAAAAGGATTTTGTATATATTATGTGTATTTATACTTATTTATATTATATTTATACAAATAACCATGCACAATATCAATAATATTATGGATATTTTTGTGAAAATACTATTGACTTTTTATTCATCTAAATGTATAATAGTACAAATAACATAAATATTTAAACATTTGTGAGGGGGAAATGGTATGACAAGGGTTTTTATTGACGGTAGCGTTGGGACAACAGGGCTTCGTATCAAAGAGAGGCTTGAAAACAGAAAAGATATTGAATTGATTTCTCTGCCTTATGAACTGCGCAAAGATATACATGAAAGAAAAATTGCCATAAACTCAAGCGATATAACCTTTCTGTGCTTGCCGGATACAGCCGCAATTGAAGCAGTTTCACTTGTAGAAAATTCTGACACAGTTGTTATCGACGCATCAACAGCTCATCGCACAAACCCTCACTGGGCTTATGGCTTTCCGGAGCTTTCAACCAGTTTTTTCGATAGAATTATAAACTCAAAGAGAATTGCAAATCCCGGTTGTCACGCAAGCGGATTTATAGCTTTGGTATATCCCCTTATAAAAGAAGGAATTCTGCCTTGTAATGCCCGCCTTACATGCCATTCGATTACCGGCTACAGCGGAGGGGGAAAAAGCATGATAGCCGAATATGAAAATGAATTCCGTGATAAATTGTTTGATGCGCCAAGGCAATATGGGTTATCACAAACTCATAAGCACCTTCCTGAAATGCAAAAAATTACAAATTTGAAAACTCCCCCTATATTCTGCCCCATTGTTTCAGTTTTTTACAGCGGGATGGAAGTTACAGTTCCACTTTTTGCAGACGATTTGTCAGAGGGGAAAAGCGCAGAGGATATTAAAGAGGTTTATAAAGCGTTATATAAAGGCGATGTTGTCAGATACAGCGAAGAAGCTGCCGAAGGAAGTTTCTTGTCGGCAGGTGCTTTTTCAGGGAAAGACAGCATGGAAATATCAGTTCACGGCAATAATGAGCGCATTTTACTGACAGCGAGGTATGATAATCTTGGCAAAGGTGCTTCCGGTGCCGCTGTGGAATGTATGAATATAATTATTGGTGCAGACAGCACCGAAGGACTTGAAATTTAGGAGGATAAGAGATTAAAATGAATTTTATTGATGGCGGCATTTGCGCCGCAAAGGGATTTTCGGCAAACGGCATACATTGTGGAATAAGAAAATCAAAAAACAAGAGGGATTTATCCTTAATATACAGTGAAGTGCTTGCCAATACTGCCGCTGTTTATACAAAAAATCTTGTAAAGGGCGCACCTTTACTTGTGACCAAAAAAAATATTTCAGACGGCAAGGCACAATCTGTTATATGCAACAGCGGAAATGCAAATACCTGTAATGCTGACGGAATCGAAATGGCGGAAGAAATGTGTGAGCTTTTATCAGCATCTCTTCCGGTAAAAGCCGAAGATGTAATTGTTGCATCAACGGGTGTTATTGGTCAACCCCTTGATATAGAGCCCATAAAAAGCGGTATGACAGAGCTTTGCAAAGGTCTTGGTGATAAAAGCGGGTTTGCAGCGGAAGGCATAATGACTACTGATACCTTTAAAAAAGAAATTGCGGTTGAGTTTACACTCGGCGGCAAAACATGCAGAATGGGCGGCATTGCAAAAGGCTCCGGCATGATACATCCCGACATGGCAACTATGCTTGTTTTTATTACAACAGATGCTTCAATTGAAAGCGACATGCTGCAAAAAGCACTCACAGAGGATATTCAAAAAACTTTTAATATGATTAGTGTTGACGGCGATACTTCAACAAATGATATGGTTACAGTTCTCGCCAACGGCCTTGCCGGAAACGAAACAATAACAGCTGACGGCGAGGATTTTAAAGTCTTTATGAAAGTGCTAAATACTGTATCGGTTTATCTTTGCCGTAAGATTGCAGCTGATGGTGAAGGTGCTACAAAGCTTCTTGAATGCAAGGTAGAAAAAGCAAAAGATGAAATAACAGCAAAAACTGTTGCAAAATCAGTTATATGCTCCTCACTTCTGAAAGCTGCCATGTTCGGTGCTGATGCAAACTGGGGACGTGTTCTCTGCGCTATCGGTTACAGCAAAGCGGCGGTTGACGTTGATAAGATTGATGTGGCGTTTGAATCCGCAAAAGGGAAAATTGGTGTTTGCAAGGGCGGTTTTGGAATATTGTTTTCAGAAGAGAAGGCAAAAGAAATTCTGTCTGAGTCGGAAATTAACATACTGGTTAACTTAAACGACGGAGAATATAAGGCAAGTGCATGGGGTTGTGACCTTACGTACGACTATGTGAAAATCAATGGCGATTACCGCACCTGAGTAAACTTTGGCAGCTTATCCGCCCACAGATAAGCAAAGTATCAATTTTGTGGGAAGAAAGGCTTAACGTGAAAAATATGGAAATTAATTTTACCAATGCACAATGTGCCGAAACTCTTACAAAAGCTCTTCCTTATATACAAAAATATTACGGTAAGGTTGTAGTGATAAAATACGGCGGAAACGCCATGATTTGCGAAGAACTTAAAAATCAGGTTATGGCGGATATTGTTCTGCTTTCACTGGTGGGCGTAAAGGTTGTCTTAGTTCATGGCGGAGGCCCGGAAATTACAGAAATTTTGACAAAGGTAGGCAAAAAGTCAGAATTTATCGACGGCCTTCGGGTAACAGATAAAGAAACTGTTGACATTGTTCAGATGGTTCTGACGGGAAAGGTCAACAAAACCCTTGTAAATCTCCTTGAAATCCGAGGTGGAAAAGCAATGGGTGTTTCAGGCATGGACGGTCATATGATAGAAGCCCGGGCAAAAGATGAAAGGCTTGGTTTTGTCGGTGAAATTACAAAAATAAGTGTTGAGCCTGTAACAGACCTTCTTGAAAAGGGATATATACCGGTCATTTCAACTGTGGGCTGTGATATGCAGGGTAATGTTTATAATATAAATGCCGATACTGCGGCAGCGCATATAGCAGGCGCTCTTAACGCAGAAAGCCTTATCCTTATGACAGATATTCCGGGCATTTTAATGGATAAGGATAACCCCGATTCATTGATACCCGAAATTGATATAAAGGATGCAGAGAGGTTGACGGCGCAGGGAATTATTTCAGGCGGAATGATACCGAAAAGCGAATGCTGTATAAATGCCTTAAAAAGAGGCGTAAATAAAGTGGTTATATTAGACGGCAGAGTTCCTCACTCCATTTTACTTGAAATACTTACTGACGAGGGTGCAGGAACAATGTTTGTGGAGGTAAAAAATGAACACTAAAGAGCTTGATAATAAATATATTGCAGCAACCTATGCACGTTTCCCTATAGAAATCACAAGTGGAAAAGGCTCTGCCTTGCAAGATTCAGAGGGCAAGGAATATATAGACATGGGAACGGGAATAGCCGTAAACACCTTTGGCTTTTCAGATGATGAATGGATAAAAGCAACTACAGAGCAGCTTACAAAATTTCAGCACACATCAAATCTTTATTATAGCAGCCCCTGTGCCATGCTTGCACAAGCCCTTTGTAAAAAAACAGATATGAAAAAAGTTTTCTTTTCAAACTCCGGTGCGGAGGCAAACGAATGCGCTATTAAAGCTGCAAGGAAATACGGCGCCGAAAAACACGGAAGTGACAGCATTATAACGCTAAACGGCAGCTTTCATGGAAGAACTATAACAACACTTGCAGCAACGGGGCAGGAAACATTTCACAAAGATTTTTTGCCGCTGACAGAAGGATTTTTATATGCAGATGCAAATATGGAAAGTGTGCTCTGCGTTGCAAACGGAAAAAAGGTTGCGGCTGTGATGATTGAATCGGTTCAAGGCGAGGGCGGCGTTAATCCTTTGGATTATGATTTTGTAAAGGCACTTTATGATTATACGCAAAAAAATGATATTTTGCTCATTTGTGATGAGGTGCAATCGGGCAACGGGAGAACAGGAAAGCTTTACGGTTATATGCATTTTGGGATAACACCTGACATTGTGACAACCGCAAAGGGTTTAGGAGGTGGTCTCCCGATAGGTGCAACCATGCTTGGCGAAAAGGTTATGGATATATTTGCTCCCGGCTCTCACGGTTCTACCTTTGGCGGTAACCCCGTATGCTGTGCCGGCGCACTCTGTATATTGCAAAGGATTGACGATGAGTTGCTGTCGGAGGTTTCAGCAAAATCAAAATATATATTTTCCGAGCTTTCAGGCGCCGAGGGCATTAAAAGCGTAACAGGGCTTGGGCTTATGATAGGTATTGAAACAGAAAAAGATGCATCACAGGTTATAAATGATTGCATAAAAAAGGGCGTTTTGCCAATAAAGGCAAAAAATAAGGTAAGGCTTCTGCCGGCTTTGAATATTCCGTGGGAGCTTTTGGAAAAAGCAGTTAAAATCATAAAAGAAACGTGCGCAGAAAAAGGGGTGTGAATATGAAATTAAAGGGACGACATTTTTTGAAGCTTCTGGATTTTTCTCCGGAGGAAATTGGGTATTTACTTGACCTTTCGGCTGATTTTAAGGCTGAAAAGAAAAAAGGCATTTCACACAGACTCCATGAAGGCAAAAATATTGCGCTAATATTTGAAAAAACAAGCACCAGAACACGTTGCAGCTTTGAGGTGGCAGCACATGACCTTGGTATGGGCGTGACTTATCTTGATCCTTCCGGCTCACAGATAGGCAAAAAGGAGAGCATTCCTGACACCGCAAGGGTATTAGGCAGAATGTTTGACGGTATCGAATACCGAGGCTTCGCACAAAAAATAGTAGAAGAGCTTGCATCATATGCAGGTGTTCCTGTTTGGAACGGCTTAACAAATGAGTTTCATCCCACACAGATTCTTGCAGATTTTCTGACAATAAAAGAGCATTTTGGAAGTTTAAAGGGCATCAAACTTGTGTATATGGGTGACAGCCGCTATAATATGGGAAATTCTCTTATGGTTGGCTGTGCTAAAATGGGGATTGATTTTACTGCATGCGCACCTTCTTCTTATTTTCCCGACGGTGAATTGATAAACACATGCAAAAAAATTGCAGAAGAAAACGGCGGGGCAATTTCATTTTCTGAAAACCCCGAAGAAGCTGTAAAAAATGCCGATGTTATTTACACCGATGTATGGGTTTCTATGGGAGAGCCTATAGAAGTCTGGGAAAAACGCATCAATGAACTTGCACCATATCAGGTTAATCAGAAATTAATGAGTGTTGCAGGTAAAAATGCTGTATTCATGCATTGCCTCCCTGCTTATCATGACATGAAAACCATGGTCGGCAAGGAAATGGGAGAACGCTTTGGGAGAGATTGCATGGAGGTTACCGACGAAGTATTTGAAGGACCTTCTTCTATTGTTTTTGATGAAGCAGAAAACAGAATGCATACAATAAAGGCAGTTATGGCTGCAACCCTATAAAACGAGGTATTTATATGGCTAAAAATGAAAGCATAAAAAAAATTCTGATAATAGGCTCAGGACCTATTATCATCGGTCAGGCGTGTGAGTTTGATTATTCCGGAACACAGGGCTGTAAAGCATTGAAAAAACTTGGCTATGACATAGTTCTTGTAAATTCAAACCCTGCCACAATAATGACAGACCCTGCCATTGCGGATGCAACTTATATTGAGCCACTTAATGTCAGCAGTCTTGAAGCTATAATAAAAAAGGAACGGCCAGATGCAGTTTTGCCGAACTTAGGAGGTCAGTCCGGTTTAAACCTTTGTTCCGAGCTATATAAAGCTGGTATTCTTGACAAATATGGAGTAAAAATCATTGGTGTCAAGGCAGATGCTATTGAGCGCGGAGAGGATAGAATTGAATTTAAAAAGACCATGAACCGCCTTGGCATAGAAATGGCAAGAAGTGAAGTTTGCTACAGTGTAAAAGAAGCACTTGAAATTGCCGAAAAGCTTACATATCCTGTCGTTCTTCGTCCCGCTTATACAATGGGCGGTGAAGGTGGTGGGCTTGTTTGTAATCCGCAGGAGCTTTCAGTTGTCTGCGAACGTGGCCTTCGTGCAAGCCTTGTGGGGCAGGTTCTTGTTGAAGAATCCATCCTCGGCTGGGAAGAGCTTGAGCTTGAGGTAGTTCGAGATGCCAAGGGACAGATGATTACCGTTTGCTTTATAGAAAATATTGACCCCCTTGGTGTTCATACAGGTGACTCCTTCTGCTCAGCACCAATGCTCACTATCTCAAAACGTCTGCAAGAACAGGCTTATAAAATTGTAGACGAGGTTTCTGTTATCGGCGGAACAAACGTTCAGTTTGCGCATGACATAGTTACCGACAGAATAATAGTAATTGAAATTAACCCCAGAACATCACGCTCTTCCGCTTTGGCATCAAAGGCAACCGGCTTTCCTATTGCCCTGATTTCTGCAATGCTGGCTGTGGGTATAACGCTTGATGAAATACCTTGCGGAAAGTATGGCACGCTTGACAAATACGTTCCTGATGGGGATTATGTGGTAATAAAATTTGCCCGTTGGGCATTTGAAAAATTCCGTGGTGTAGAGGATAAGCTCGGAACACAAATGCGCGCTGTGGGTGAGGTTATGAGTATTGGCAAAACCTATAAAGAAGCCTTTCAGAAAGCGATAAGAAGCCTTGAAAACGGTCACTATGGAAGTTGTTACAAGTTACAAAGAGCTTGCAACATATATGAAGGCGGCTGTAGGGGTTACACCTGACAGGCCAATATTGATTGACCGTTTTTTAAATAATGCAATGGAATGTGAAGCAGACGCAATATGTGACAAAACACACGCATTTGTTCCAGCTGTTATGGAACATATTGAGCTTGCCGGAATACATTCCGGAGATTCTGCTTGTATAATTCCCTCTTTGAATATCACAAAAGAAAACCTTAAAACAATTCGGGAATATACAAAGAAAATTGCAGAGGAGCTTCATGTTTGCGGCCTTATGAATATCCAATATGCAATTGAGAACGGTAAGGTGTATGTTATAGAGGCAAATCCACGTGCCTCCAGAACAGTTCCCCTTGTTTCAAAGGTATGCAATGTTAATATGGTTCCGATTGCAACGCAGATTATTACATCAGAAATTACAAAAACCCCGTCCCCCATACCTTTGCTAAAGGAGAAAGAAATACCGTATTACGGTGTTAAGGAAGCTGTTTTCCCATTTAATATGTTCCCTGAGGTTGACCCTGTTTTAGGCCCTGAAATGCGTTCAACAGGTGAGGTTTTAGGTATTGCCGCCACATGCGGCGAAGCCTTTTTCAAGGCTGAAGAAGCCACAGGCTCATCGCTTCCCGAAAAGGGTACTGTTTTAGTAAGTGCCGATAGCAAAGACTTTGGGAGTATAAAAAAAGTTTGTGAAAAGCTTAATGGCGAGGGCTTTATAGTTTTTACCGGTGATGACACGTATGAGGCTATAAAGGAATGCGGAGCAGTGCTAAAAACCTCAGAGGAAATAAAAAACCTTATTGCAAACGGCGGTGTTGACCTTATAATTAATACAAAGGTCGGCTTAAATAGTACTACGGAGGACAGCTTTATAAGGCGTGAGGCAATTCGAGCCCGTCTTCCTTATATCACAACTGCAACCGCTGCGACGGCGGCGGCAGATGGTCTCAAATCTGTAAAAAAACATAAAAAAACAGCCCCCATGTCGTTACAGGAGCTGCACGCTAACATAAAAAACTAAATCAAAGTACCTCCCTCTGCACGAGGGAGGCTTTTTTTATATTTATTTTTTATTTAAACTGTGAATTATAAAGCTCGTCATAAACACCGTTTTTTGATAGAAGC
>CAZUVQ010000042.1:0-14514 GCA_964623915.1 uncultured Oscillospiraceae bacterium | reverse complement strand
GAACAGGAACCGATTATTCGACAACTGCACCCGCTGGTCTGTTAGGTGATTTCCACACAAAAACTTTGGGGACATATGCTGCAGCTCAGTGGCAGGTACCAAGGCTTGCCAACAACAAGAGAATACCGATTAAAAACGAGGAAGGAAGGGCTATTGTTGAATTCACCGATACTCTGGGCACAATAACAACATATACAATTAACTTTACATCAAGACAGCCTCGGCTAACATCGTTTACGCAGGCAGACGGTTTTACAGACGGAAATGTTTGCTTTGTCGGCGGTGCTGCGGTATTTAACGACAACGGAACGCTGCTGGATTCCATAGGCGATCCTGTAAGGATTTATGCTATGGGTAACGCCTCAAAGTCACTTGAAGGTTCAAGTATGTTTATGCTGCCATGGGATACGATGTCTGTAGCAGGAAGTACCGCAAATGGAAGCACAGGTGAATTCTTCAGCTTTACGGCAGAGCAACCGGGCACCGTGGCTGTTATGCTTTCAACTCCGGCAAGTGAAAACTCTGTTTATGCAACCGGTTGGACGCTTAAAAACAACGGAACCGCTGCACATGGTATAACAACATTCACTTCGCCTACAAGCAAAAATGATTACGCTAATATCGATTATTTTGCAATGGCGTACAAGTGGATATGTTCAAATGGCTCTAATTTAAGCGGAAATAATCTGTTCAGAACGTCATCACCGGGTATAACAGGAAGCATTTCCAATAATACTCATGTAAAAGGTAACGCTAAGCTTACATACGCATATACAAAGCATTTTGAGGCAGGAGAAACCGTAACAATATACGGACCGGGCTCTATCACAACTACAGATGCGTTAATGCCTGTAGTATTACAGTGGGATTTAACAAATAGCATTGTATCAATAAGCGATGTTTATGCCGCATACGATGGAAGTGATTTACATATCGCAACCACGACGGGCATTAACTTTTCAACTCCTTATACAAAGCTTAAATCATTAATAGGGCTGTACAACAGTGACGGTAATTTAATAAAGCTGGTAATGGGCAATTATGCAGACGGTGAAAACGAATTTGTAATAAGCGGCGGTGAATTTCCGACTAAAACTACAGTAAAGATATTTGTCTGGGAAATGGGCACTTTAAGACCATCACTATATAACGCTACATACACTTTAAGCGATATTTTATTACAGTAGCAGTAAATTAGGGTTGGCAGAGCCTGGCCGGTTGTGGTATTATATTTATATCGACCGGGTTCTGCCATGATTATGCGAAAGGAAATATGAAACATGATATGCAATAAAAGATATTTGTCAGTTATAATGGCCGTTCTTTTACTCTTTTCCCCTTGCAAAGCGGCAAGCGTTGATGCTTTCGATGTCAATACAGTTATCGAAGCTGAGGACGGAATCATAAACAATGCAATTCAAAGACACAATGATAATCGCGCAAGCGGAGGGGTATATCTTAAAAGCACTGCAGCTAAAGTTTTAAATAGCAGCAGTATTAAAATTGAAGATGTTTCATGGCTTATAAATATACCGAAAACGAATGAGTATCATGTTTTTATACGTGTGTATTTTTCTTCAGACTCTTATGATGCTTTCTTTTACCGCTTTAATATGGAACAGTGGGAATTATGTGAGCAAGGTGCAACACCGGATGGCTTTGCCTGGATAGAACTTACCACTACAAGTTTAAACGAAGGTATTAACAAACTACAGATAAACCATTGTGAATACAGTGGCTGGTTTGATGCACTATACATTACATCAGGCTCTGATACACCTCCGGAGGAATTAGAAGGTGCAGAAAAATGGGTTAAATCTTCAACAAGCTTATATAAGATTGTGAGCGAGCAGAAGAGCGTTCCAGTTATAGTTGATACGGGGATAATTGAGACGGAGGACGCAACGGTATGTGAGCCGTATGGGTTTGTATTAAACAAAAAAGCTTCCGGAACAAGGGGAATTGCCAGCCGTTCCGCATACAAAAATATGCCCGCCGCAGGAACACAGGGTCACGTTGAATTTAAGTTTATATGCGAAAAATCAGGTACTTATACAATATGGCTAAGAGCACACGCGGTGGACGGAGGTCAGGACAGCGTTTTTGTCGCAGTGAACAACGGAAAATACGAAGGTTTTTATTATACTGCGACGGATGGTTTTGCGTGGTTTAAAATGTTGGCGGTAAAGACTGAAGCAGGGGTGGAAAACGTCCTGCGTCTGTATTCCCGCGAGCCAGGTGCCTCTCTTGATAATATTATTATTACCAACCAAAAGGTTACGCCGGTCGGCAGAACGGGAAACATGGACGGAAAGAGTGCTAAACCTTCCATAATCGCAAATTATGATGCACCTCCCGTCACTCCCCCCAATGAACACCCGCGTGTTTTGTTCCGCAAAAGCGATGTTGCGCGGATTAAGGAAAACATGAAAAAGCAGCAAAACTTAAATGCTGTTGCATGGCTTAATGAAAGGAAGTCAGAACCGGTAGACGGTATTGTTGATAAATATGACCTTAAAATGCTTAACAAAATCGAAGCGTTTGCATTTGACTATGCAATAAACGGGAATGAGGAGAGCGGTCATATTGCGGCTGAAGCAATTTTGAACTATCTGGACTCCTGCGATGTTGAAGGCTCAAGTGGCAATTTTACGCGAAACGCAGGCGTGGTTATATATGTTGTGTCCGAGGTTTATGATTGGTGTTATGATTTGCTGACCGGCACACAGAAAGATAGAATAATTGATGCCTGCGAGGTCTTTGCCAATGGTATGGAAATCGGATGGCCTCCTACAAAGCAAGGAGCGGTTGTTGGTCACGGCAGTGAGGCACAGCTATTAAAAGATTTGCTTGCATTTGCAATTGCCGTTTATGATGAGCGGCCTGATATATGGCAGGTTGTCGGCGGCAGATTTTATCAGGAACATGTGCCTGCCAGAAAATATTTTCACAAAAGCCATTACAATATGCAGGGGGACAGCTACGGACTATACAGACATAGATGGGACAGCTGGTCACATGTTCTTATAAAGGGAATGGGTGCCCCGGACCCTTATATTACCGAAGATTTATATAATGTATCATATGGTATGCTTTATATGCGCCGTCCGGACGGACAGTATTTGCGTGACGGCGATACATATTCAGATACAAACAAAATGTGGACCTATTGGACCGATAATTCTACAAGCTATATCCTTGACAGCGCCATAGGTGCAGATTCATACCTTAAAGGTGAATTTGCCAAACAGCAAAAGGATTTTAAGGGATTTTACGAGGATTCCGCAGTGATGACACTTGTTATAAATGATCCTGATGTACCTATAAAATCACCTGATAATCTGCCACTCAGCCGTCATTTTGCCGACCCTACCGGAATGAGTATAGCACGCACCGGCTGGGGGGATGGCGTTGATTGTAACAGTGTGGTTGCCCAAATGAAGATAGGCGGTATGAAGGTTAATAATCATCAGCATAGTGACGCGGGACATTTCCAGCTTTACTATAAGGGGATTTTGGCAAGTGATTCCGGTGTTTATCAGGGGGCTACAGGCGAAAGAATTACGGGCGGAACAAATTACGGCTCTATACATTACAATATGTATATGACACATACTATTGCGCATAATAGTATGCTGGTATTCGACCCGTCTGAGCCTTTAGCAAATTCTACGTCACCAGCTAACATTAACGATGGAGGTCAGAGAGCGATAAATAATTACTCTGAGTTTTCTACGCTAAATAGTGTTTTAGAAGGTGATGCACGAGTAGCAACTGTTGAAAAACAGGAAATTGACCCTTCGTCACCGATAACTCCTGCCTATACATATTTAAAGGGAGATATTACAAACGCGTATACATCAAAGGTAAAGGAGTTTAAACGTTCATTTATGTTCCTGAATTTATTTGACGAAGATGTCCCGGGTGCGCTGATTGTATTTGACAAGGTGGTATCGTCAAATCCATCCTTTAAAAAGACGTGGCTTTTGCACGGTTTAGAGGAACCCGTTATAAACGGAAATCAAACGATATTTGCAAGGACATATGCAAGTAAAGTGTCTGCAAATGCATATAACGGCAAAATGACGGTTGATACACTACTGCCAAAGGCGGATAATGCCGTAATAACCAAGGTGGGCGGTGAGGATGGCTGGTCAAATGTACGCGGTGTCGATTATACGGGATATCCTGCAAATACGCAAACTGACGAGGGAAGCACATGGCGAATTGAGCTTTCTCCAAAAAAAGAAGCGGATACAGATTATTTCTTGAATATTATGCAGGTAAGCGATAACGATAAAGAGTTCTACAAGCAGGTTAAGCTTATAGATACCAATTTGCTCTACGGTGCGCAAATCAGCGACAGGGTGGTTGCCTTCTCTAAAAGCGGAAAAGAAATTTATTCGGATATTGCAATTCCGGCACCGCAAGCAGGAGAGCTTAAATATACTATATGTGATTTAAAGCCCGGAAACTGGGAGGTAACGACCGCCGACGGAACACAGCAGCTTTGTGTAACACATGAGGGCGGCGTGCTTTCGTTTACCGCAACAGGTAATATAACCGCAAAATACATAGAACCTTGTGATTCATCAGATGTTGAAAACGACGACTCTCTAATACTTGAAGACAATGTATTTTATAAGTATAAGATAAATGGTTATTATGTATTTAATAAAATTGAACCGCAAAATGTTGATGGTAAGTTTATGACTCCGTTAAGTCCGCTGGTAAAATACTTGAAATTAGCAAGTGAGAATGTTGACGGAAAAACAGTGGTAAACAAAGGCAAAATAACCGCTTCAATTACGAAAGATTCCAATGTTATTTCCTCAAGCAATGGCGAGGTAACATTAACTACGGTTGTTTTTGAAAAGGACGGCGAGCTAATGGTTCCGCTGCGTGATTTTGTTGAGATTTTTGGATGTACCTTGACATGGGACGGGTTTAGCAATACTGCATTTGTTACTACACCGCCGGAGGATTATACCCTTCCTGAAACCGGTTACGCGCGCTTTGCGTCGGTTAAGCCGGATCCCAACCCTGTTGATGGTGGGAATGTGGCAACAAACTCAATTGATGGTGATGGCTCAACAATTTGGGCATCACTTGGCAAAGGAAGATATGTTGATTACGAGTTTGACAAGCAATATACTTTGACAGCTGCGGAAATCTTGTTCAATCCAAACAGCTCAAGAAATGCTTTATTTGAAATACAAGTTTCTGCCGACGGTGTGGATTTTAAAACCGTTTACAGCGGAAACAGTGACGGTAGCCTTGAAGCAATAGTATGGGAGATCTTTGATTTTGAGCTGCCGGTTAATGCTAAATATGTGCGCTATGTTGCTAACGGAAGTAATATTAGTGATTGGAACGCCATAAAAGAAATAAGATTTAAGACAAAATAAGGAGTGAGTTATTTGAGAAAGCTTTTGTTGTTTATATCAATATTATTTACATTGCTTGCCGTCAACGGGGTTGCATATGCAGATGATCTTGATTTTTCCAATGTTACTTTTGTAAACGGTAACGGTGCACTTATTCAAAGCTATCCCAATGTGGGCGATGAGGTTTTTGCAACTGTTACGGTGAATAACATATCGGAAGAAGAAAAAGATGTTTTGCTCGTAGCTGGTTGCTACGAGCAAGGGAGAATGACAGATATATTTATATCCAGAGCAGCGGTTGGCACAGGAGAATCCACAACCTTATCAACAAAAATTGATATAAATTCCGTGGGATTGGAAGTGGTTGCCAATTGCCTTACATTATCCGATTTAAAAAGAGCATATATCAGTCCTTCAATTATGCTCGCTGATTCCACTGACATTTCATATATATCTGTAAACGGAAAAAGGCTTGAGGGCTTTTCAAACTCAGAAAACTCTTATGCTATTACAATAAACACTCCGACAGCAGATATAAAAGCAGTTCCCAAGGATGGTACAACGGCAATATCAATAAAAAGAATTTATATTCCCGGTGTTGTAAAGGTGGATGTAACTTCACAATTTGGCAATAAGCGTACAATAAGTATAGATTGCAACACTACAAATCAACAACCGCGTCCTATAAAAGATGCGAATGTAATTATGCATGTGGATTATAACGATAATACCGGACGCAACATATTTGATAACAAGGCCGAAATATGGGCTGATTTGAGTGGCTACGGAAACGATATTCCGCTGGTTATTAATCCGAGTAATCTTTGGATAAGCAGTGGTTTGTTCTCAACGGGTGGGTCAGAAAACCCTGAAACAAGTTCATATCTGTCACAGAAAGTATGTGATGCCATTAATTCCTACAACTGCACAATTCAATTTAAACTTGAAAGTATTGCAGCAGTTGCAGGGAAAAAATGTGCAGTTATGTCGTCACCAAATGAAAGCTTTGTTATATATCAGGAAAAAGATACAACAAACCTTTATCTGAAATGGGGAGGAGCTGCGCTTACAACATGGCGCCCGACAGTTACCGCAACGCAAGCATTAAGCGGTGTTAATACAATAGTAATTGACAATGAAGCTTCTCTTATGTCTTGGTATGTCAACGGAACGCTCATGTCGTCTAAAGAGTTGCGCTCTACCTCCTCTCTTGCTGACAGCATAGCGCTTTCTGATTTTGCTGCTGGCTATGGCGGTTCTGTTACATTTAAGAGTGTCACAATATACAATAAAGCGTTAAGCGCAGATGAAATTGAGGTGTCAGAATGATTAAAAAACTGTTTGTTTTGATATTATGTATTTGCTTATGCTCATTCAGCCCTTCATTTGCCGATATATCAACAACCGTGCAAACTGATGCTAACAGCATAACAATAAGAGGTACAACAACTGACCATAACGTAATGCTTTACCTATTGCGTCCGCAGAAAACCTCAGACGATTTGGAAAATGCTTTCGTAAGCGGAAATCCGAGTGACACTATTGTACATTACAGGCAACTTGAGGTTTTGAACGGAAAATATGAATATACTATAGTAATGTCCGATACGGACGAAAAAGGCGAGTATTTGCTGTGTATAGGAAATGAAAGCACTACCGTGTACTATGCACCGATAGAATACAGGCTTGCGCTTGCCATGCAGACCGCATCAGCACAAAACGGTAGTGAAGCATACGAAACAATCAATGAAAACAAGCGATATTTTGGTATAAACTTAACACTGTATGATGCGCTTTCCAAAAAAAGTTTAGTAGGGGATTTAACCTATGAGCAATTAAAAGGCATAACGTTAGATGAAAATGATGAAGGCTCCCTGACAACTGTTGTTACAAAAATAAATGAAAGTATTTTGATTGCCGCATTAAACGAGGGTTTAATCAGCAACATAGAGGATATTTCATTAACAACCGATTCAACAAAGCTTAACAGTATACTTGAGCTGAAAAGCAAAATCACTGCAAATGGTACAAGTGTCTTGTTGAATAATCTTACCAATCAGAATTTTTCATCTTATGATGCTTTTGTAAATACATTAAAATCGCAGATTATTTTGCAGACAATCAATTATCCGGTAGAAGATACTTCTGAATTTCTGCTTGGTATATTAACAGGGTATTATGACGTGCTCACTCTTGATTTGTCTGATTTTAACTCACTTACAAAATCAAAAAAGGCTACAGCAGTCAATAAGCTTTCTGCAAGTAAGAGTACAGTCAGTAATGTAGCTAAAAAGTTTAATGAAATAGTTAAGTCCTTGTTAACAACGTCATCGGGTGGACCTATATCCACTGGCAAAAAAACCTCGTCTGATAGTAGCGGAATGAAAGTAATGGTGTCAGACACTGTAAAAGATGATGTTCCTCCAGTGCCGGTTTCAGATGGTTTTACCGACATGGCTGAATATGAATGGGCAAAGGAAGCGGTAGAATCCCTATCAAAAAAAGCTGTTATAATAGGTTATTCTGATGTGCTGTTTATGCCTGCAAATAATATAACACGTGCTGAATTTACTACTATTGTTGTACGGGCACTTTATGAAGTTTCTTCTGAATACAAACAGGTTTTTGACGATGTAAATTCCTCACACTGGGCATTTAGTTATATAATGTGTGCTTACGAAAAGGGAATTATCAACGGAGTTGATGAAAGCCATTTTAATCCTGATAGCAGTATAACAAGGGAAGATATGGCAAAAATTTTATTTAGTATAATAAGCTTTAGCGACAATGAGACTATAGATAATTATGAAGTCTTTAGTGATGATGCCACAATATCGGATTATGCAAAAACAGCTATTTATACCCTAAAGGCTGCTGGCATTATTAAAGGCATGAATGACAACACCTTTGCGCCAAAGGCGCTTGCTGCACGTGCTGAAGCAGCTCAGTTAATTTATAATTTTATTAACTCAAAATATTCTGATTTAACCGTAAAAAGCCAATCTGTTCTGGATAATACAAAGGATTCTTTGGTTAGAAAACATGAAAAGGATTTAAATTTGTTGATTTCTTTAGGAATGATTGACGATTCACTTGAATTCAATTACAGCGCGCAAATTAAAAAAGGGTATTTTGCTATGATGGCAGCATACATCAAAGGAATGCCGGCGGATCGGAAAGCAACAGGCAAAGCATTTGATGACGTACCGGTAACAAGTGAGTATGCACCTTCTATAGAGTTTTTATCAGAGCTTGGAGTGCTCGATAACGAAAATAATTTTAGTCCCAACGATAATATTACTTTAATAGAGGCAATTAAAATATTGCTTGGGATAACAAACTATTCATACTTTGCGGAGGTATCGGGAGGCTATCCCAATGGATATTTAACTATTGCCGCAAAAAAAAAGCTGCTCACGAATGTTGAAAGCAGCTATAACGAAATTCTGCAAGGCTCGGATATGATTCCTCTTTTAGCCAATACGTTAATGCTCAACGTTGTAAATTACAAAGGTTCGGATATATTTGAGGAAAATACTGACTTAACAATACTTGAAAGCTGGCACAATGTATTTTCAGAAAAAGGCATTATCGTTGCAAACTCATTGACCACTTTTTATGCTGAATCTGATTTACAGGAAAACATTATTCAATTAGAAAGCAACGGTCAATACATAAACCTGAACTGCGGCAAGACTGATATAGCAGATGAAATTGGCAACTACGCAAAAGTCTATTACAGGCATGACAGTAAGCTTGATGACTCTGTTTGTTTGTACTATGAGACGGATAAAAACGATATTGTAACAATAGACATTGATGATTTAAATACTATATCTGACAGATCAATCACATATTATAAAGACGCCGATTCAAAAA
The DNA here is from genome assembly GCA_964623915.1 of uncultured Oscillospiraceae bacterium. Classification (GTDB taxonomy): domain Bacteria; phylum Bacillota; class Clostridia; order UMGS1883; family UMGS1540; genus CAZUVQ01. The sequence goes on along the minus strand of CAZUVQ010000042.1, from coordinate 5,248 downwards.
AAGAAACACTTAGTCTTGACGAAAAGTTCGCTGTTATATATAACAGAACATATTACCCTGATAAATTGATTACAAAGGAATTTTTAGAAAACAAGAAAGGTGAAATATCAGCAGTTGACAACAACGGTGACGGAAATTACGATATTTTAAAGATTGTTGCATACGAAACCTATGTTATTAATAGTGTTTTAAGCAAAAGCGGTGTTTTCTTTGATAAATACGATAGTACGGTATCCGTTAATATTGACAAAGATATTTTTGATGAGTACTCGCTTTTATTTGCTGACGGTACAAAGGCTGTAATAGAAGATTTGGTAAGCGGAACGGTAGTGTCTGTTTCAGCTAATGATGAAAGATGCGCGAAAAGAGTAATCAAATTGATTGCTTCTGACCATAAAATAAGCGGTGTAATAACAGAAATTGAGGGACCAGATGAAAATACAATAATTATCCTTGATAATTCAGGCAAATACAATGTGAATAAAAAAGCCGTGCAAAGTTTACCCGGTGTAGGGAAGGGCGTTGTAGCTTACCTTGATGCGTTTTCAAACATTGCATATGTAACTAATAATAATTCAGGTGTATTTAGCTATGGTCTGGTTATAGCAACTCACCAAGAAAATGATATATCCGGGAAGGTTAGTATTAAAATTTACGGCTCCGGATTGACATCTGAGATTTATCCGCTTGTAAAAAATGTTGTAATTGACGGTACAAGATGTAAGGGCTATAATGAAGCCTATACAAAAATATCACAGGTTGCGCCGGTTATTTTAGCCGGAAATAATTTGCCTGCCGGTGTTTTTCCTGTAAGATATATGGTAGGTGAAAACAACGAAATATCGGAATTAGATACACCGACTCGTGGTATATATGAGGAACAAAATTCGCTTACATATATTACAAATGATACAAGTGTTTTTAGTAGTGATTCATGCTTGGGATATGAGTTTCCCATAAACGCATCAACTACCCTTATTAATATAAGGGGCTCGAATCTTTCTGATAAATACTTTTTTGAAGATGATAAGTATTTATCCTATACCAATGCCACGACATTGTCAAAGGGTAACACATATAAGTATGTTGCATATAAGGTTGATAACTCTTCTCCTTATGTGAGTTTGCTAATCACTTATAGTGGTTATGGGGTGTCTCATAATCATGAGTTATTTACTATCAACAGAGTTTTTAAGGTATATGATGAAAAAACAAACGAAAACTTATATTGCTTAGAAGGTGTTATTGTCGGGGGGATGAGAAAGGTTTTAGTGTCTCCGAAATATGAAAGCAGTTTTCTGAGTCTCAATCTGGGACCGGGTGATGTTATCCGTTATGATGTAGATTATAAGAGACATTTAATTTCTATTGATAGCTCATTAGGAGTAGTAAAATATAACTATAATAATAATACTGTTACTTTAAATAATATAAACGGCGGAGAGACAACGCTGAGCAATGTTAAATCGGCAAATACAAGCACTCATTTATTCCATGGTTATGTTAAATCGCGCGAGGAAGGATTAATCGAGTTCGTTTATGCAAGTGGAGGAGCTACAAAAACTATAGATATACGACCAAATAATATTGACTGGGATAATAAAAGCAACATACTTCACGCTCAAATAAGTTCATCAACACTTGTTACTGTATATGACACCTCTGAAAACGAAATTAACAGGGTTTATGTCGGTACATATGATGATATTGCTGACTATATTCACAATGGCAATGCGTATTCAAGGGTTCTTTTAAGATATAGAAGCAGTGAGCTTAGAGAGGTTGTTGTGTTTAACGATTTCTCACTTGTTGACTGAATACGCTGAAAAAAGCAATTGATTAACTGCTCGGTCTATATTTTGAGGGACAATACATATACATGTCGATATGAGGAGTAAACAGGATATATGAATATTTTAGTCAGTATGCACGAAAGTCTCAGAAAAATATTTTTTGAAAGCGACATATATAAATCGCTGGAAGCATTGGGGAATATTTCGTATAACGAAACGGGCAGAAATTATAACCCGGTTGAAATGAAAGAAGCTTTAAAAAACACTGATATTGTTATAACCGGTTGGGGTCAAACAAAGATAACGTCGGAAATAGCGGGCGAAAGACTTAAACTGGTCGCACATACCGGCGGAAGCGTCGGACCTATTGTTGACGGAGGGCTTTATGACTCATGCGTTAAGGTGGTAAGCGCTAATGAAATTTTCGCCTGCTCCGTTGCAGAGGGGGTTATGGCATATATACTGTGTGAGCTCAGGAATTTAAATACATACAGCACCGCATTGAAAAATAGTATTTGGACACCGAACGGACAACTGAAAACACGCTCTTTAAAGGGGCGGACAATCGGCATTGTAAGTTTGGGAAGGATTTCTTCCTACTTGCTGGATTTTCTGAAACCTTTTAACGTGAAAATCAAATTGTATTCGACAAGACCATCTGAGGAAAAAAGCAAACAGTATGGCTTTGAATATGCTTCATTGGATGAAGTGTTTTCGAGCTGTGATATTGTTTCTGTTCATACGGCGGCGAACGATGAAACACACCATATGATTGATGAGAAGCTGTTAAAGCTTTTAAAGCCGGGCAGCATATTCATAAACACATCTCGTGGAAACGTCGTTGATGAGGAAGCATTAATAAGACAGTTGGAAGAAGAGAGGTTTTCGGCAGTTCTTGACGTATATGCAAAAGAGCCCTTAAGCGAAAATAGTAAATTGCTCAAACTTCCCAATGTGACATTGTATCCTCACATGGCAGGTCCTGCTGCCGATTTGAAAACCTTTATCACAAGCGAAATTGTAAAGGAAATATATAATTTTACAAACGGAATTGCTTTGTCTTATGAAATATCCAAAGAAATATACATGGGTATGACTCAGACGACATAGGGAGTGGATATATGAAATTGGCTTTCAGCACGCTACCATTCATGGATTATAACGCAGAAGAATTAATTTATTACTGTAAAAAATATAAGATTGATGGTCTTGAAATTAGGGCAGGGGCTGACAACAGCATATTGGGAGAAAAAGAAGAAAAAGAGCTTAAGTTAATAGGAGAGCAGTTTTTACAAGCCAATATTACAGTTTTATGCATAGCATCGAGTATCTGCATCAAAGGTTATGAACCGAGTAAAATAAAAGAAGCCGCTGAACTGATTGAGAAAGGCAAAAAAATCAGGGCAAATGGAATACGTATTTTTCTGGGGAATTTTGCGCGCCGGTTTGATACTAAGCTTGATGTTTTGGATCATGACGGAATTGTAAAGTCATTACGTGAAATATGCGATATTGACGAAGGTTTTGAAGTAATGGTTGAAACACATAACGAATATGCAACGGGGCGGGCGTTGTCAAGCTTAAAAAAGGATGTTAACAGAGAAAATTTAAAATTTATATGGGATATAATCCACCCTATTGAGGACGGAGAAAACATAGAGACTACATGGGATTATATCGGGAAGAGCATTACTCATCTGCACATAAAGGACGGAAGAAAACGAAAAGATCCGGTTTGGCATGATTATGAATATACCTTGCTTTTGCAAGGAGAGCTCCCGATAGAATCTATTCTGGAATTGCTCAGGCGCAATAATTTTAGCGGATTTCTTTCATTAGAGTGGGAAAGCGTTTGGAGAGAAGAACTGAAGCAATATCCGGGTGATATGGATTTTTTATTGACAATGTTTAAAACTATATTTTAGATGAGCGTCAAATTAGGCTATTGTGCGAATTTTTAGGCTACCTTGTGTCAATTGATACAATCCGCTCTGTAAAGGGATAAAATTTACCGTGACAACAAATACGGTGTTGAGCCGGTCCCTGCATTTAACTTAAATTAAGAAGAAAGCGAAATCAAAAACCAGTATTACACGAATCTCACAACATATATGAGCGAACAGCATCCAAAATGGATTATGGGCATAGATGATATTGAAAAAATATATAATTATGCATTCCGTAGAGTAAAAGGGTATAAATTGATTTTGTTTTGAGGAGATTAGAATGACAATCAAAAGACTTTTAAGTTGTATCCTTACGCTGGCAATTCTTATTGGTATAGGCTCATTCACCACTCTGGCAAGCGGTATTCTCACAATTGAGTATTCCGTTGACGGTGGAACAACCTATACACAATTATCCGGTTTCGATGCTCTTACTACCGAGTATAGCGTAACGCTTGCCGACAATGTGTCTTATGTAATACTAAGAGCCACTGTCGAAGACGGCACTATTGCATATAAGGTTGTTGATGTTTACGATGCTGCAAAATACCGTCGAGGCGGCTTTAGGTATCAGCCGTTTAACGGCAGTTCACAGACGCAGTACACTAAAGAGAGGGAAACCGATAATGGCTTAATTCCCATTAAAAATGAAATTGCAACAGGCAAGGTTGTATATACAGATGCTTTAAGCGCTGAAACAACTTATAGTATAACCTTTAAATCAAAACAGCCGCGCATAACGGCGTTTACACAGTCATCTGATTTCACAGATGGAAATGTTACATTTATAGGAGGCGGTGCTGTTGCAAACGATAACGGCACTATTTTGGATTCATCTGCGTCGGCGGATAGGGTGTACGCTTTATCAAACGTTTCCGAGGCTCTTGTCGGCTCAAGTATGTTTGTGCTGCCGTGGAGCAATATGACTTCCGAAACAAGCACCGCGGTTACGGAAAAAGATTGTGAGTTTTTCTCATTTACGGCGGATACCGCCTGTACAGTGGTCGTTATGCTTGCGCAGCCGGCGGCCCCGCTGTCAGAATATGCCGGTTGGACACGTGTAAACAACGGAACACAGGCAGATGATATAACAACATTTACTTCTCCGCGTAATAAAAACGACTATACCAATACAGATTATTTCGCCATGGCATATAAGTGGATTTGCGGTGATGAAACAACAAACGCATATAGAGTATCATCTCCCGGTATAAACGATGGTGAGCTTGTCAACAATACTCATGTTAAGGCTGGTACCAATCTTACCTATGCGTATTCAAAGAGCTTTGCGGCCGGAAAAAAAATAAGAATTTATAATCCGGGATGTATAACCACAAACGAAACAACTGCTTTAATGCCTGTTATGGTAAATTGGAATAACACACACGCAATAGTTGAACCTTCAGGGATTGAAATATCATATTCTTATGATAATGAAACATATTCCTCTTATGATCTTTCAACCTATCCGACTGATCCAAGTAAAAATCCTAATATTGCTCTTCCTGA
>CAZUVQ010000041.1:0-14569 GCA_964623915.1 uncultured Oscillospiraceae bacterium | reverse complement strand
CCTCATAGAGGTCATCAGCAACTTTAGCAACCATTGTCTGAGTGGAATCAAAGAGTGAACCGTAGCGGATTCCTATAACATCTGAGGATACAATCTCATCTTCATTATAACCGAAAGACTCTGATGCATCTGCTTTCATAGCTGCATTAATGCTTTCTACTGTAACATCTTTACCCTTAACAACTGCTATTAAAATTGTTGTTGAACCTGTTGCAACAGGAACACGCTGAGCAGCACCAATGAGTTTGCCGTTAAGTTCGGGAATTACAAGGCCAATGGCTTTTGCTGCACCTGTGCTGTTTGGAACAATGTTAACAGCTGCTGCACGTGCACGACGCAAATCACCTTTTCTGTGAGGACCGTCAAGAACCATCTGGTCACCTGTATATGCATGAATTGTAGCCATAATACCGGACTGAATGGGTGCAAGGTCATTCAAAGCCTTTGCCATAGGAGCGAGACAGTTTGTTGTGCAGGAAGCTGCTGAGACAATCTGATCGTCCTTTGTGAGAGTGTTTTCGTTTACGCCGAAAACAATCGTTTTAAGGTCACTGCCTGCCGGAGCAGAAATTACAACTTTTTTAGCACCTGCATCAATATGAGCTTGAGCTTTTTCTTTTGATGTGTAAAATCCTGTGCATTCCAAAACAACGTCAACACCGAGCTTACCCCAGGGAAGGTCAGCTGCTTTAGGCTCTTTGTAAATTGTGATTTTCTTGCCGTCAACAGTAATACTGTCTTCGCCTGCTTCTACTGTGTGACCGTCATATCTGCCCTGTGATGAATCATACTTTAAAAGATGAGCGAGCATCTTAGGATCTGTTAAGTCGTTTATAGCTACAACCTCATAACCCTTAGTACCAAACATTTGTCTGAATGCAAGACGACCAATACGTCCAAAACCGTTAATACCAACTTTTACTGCCATGAAAATACCTCCAAATTAATTAGTTTATATAATAAATAAAATTATTACTCATCTATTGTAATTGATTTAATTACCGGCTGCTTGCCACTCTCAACAGTGCCGTTATTATCAGTTACAGGTGTATCAGTAAGTTTATCTAAAACATCAAAGCCTTCTGTCAGCATTCCAAATGCCGCATAATCACCATCAAGAGAATCTGAATCCCCGTGGCAGATAAAAAACTGTGAGCTTGCACTGTTTTTGTCATTTGAACGTGCCATAGAAATAACACCACGCTTATGGCTTAAGTTATTTTTTACGCCGTTTGATGAAAACTCACCTTTAATGTTTTTGTCAGAACCACCCATTCCGTTTCCCTGTGGGTCACCGCCCTGAACCATGAATCCTCGTATGATCCTGTGAAATGTAAGCCCATCATAAAAACCCTCTTTTATGAGTTTTTTAAAGTTTTCTACAGTAATAGGCGCTACCTCTGGATAAAGTTCCAGCTTCATAACACCACCGTTTTCCATTGTAATTGTAACCACCGGATGATCTCCTCCTTCTATTATGTCACCTGTGCCGCCCGTATTCTTGGGAGCATTATTAGAATCTGTTTTTTCACTATTTTGCGTTATATCATTATTTTTTGTTTCATTAGTGTCACATGCAGTAAATGCAAAGACAAATATCACTACCATTAACAAAGCGAGAATTTTTTTCAATGTTATCTATACCTCCATTCCTGTGTTATACTGCTCTTAAATAAAATATCGAATATTTTATTTAAGGTAATTCAATACTATTTTCCTTGTGGCAACGCCGTTATTGACAATTTTTTTGTCAATATGTCAATAATTTAATAGTATTATTATAAAACTTTGTTAAAAATAAGTCAATACCTTTTTTCCTAAAAAATGTATTTAAAATTTTTGATCTATGAGCATTTGCACTTCGTCCGAATCTGAAATATAATAAGAAACACCACTTATCATAGTTGCACTTCCGGGCAGTGTGAAGCTTTCAAGGCCATCATCTTTAATCCCACGGATTGCTTCACCGTATTTCAAAACCTCATTGAGCGTTAAATTGCTGATTACATTATCTGAAACATTTTTATATATTGACGGTATTTTCGTAATATATTCAAGCTTTAGCTTCTGCTTTATCATTTCTTTCATAAAATCCTGCTGAACCTCGATACGTTCAAGGTCTGCCCTTGGATAGTCAGCCCTGTATCTTACCAGCCCTTCTGCCTGTTCACCGTAAAGCACCTGTTTTCCGGCTGTTAATGCTATATGAAGGTCCTGTACCGGGTCATTATAATTATAATCTCTCTTAAGGTCATATTCTACGCCGCCGAGCGAATCAACAATTTGCCTGAAAGCTTCAAGATTTACTATCATATAATAGTTGATTGGAACTGACGTCACCTTTGAAACAGTATCTATAAGTAATTCCTCATCATTTAAGCCTTTTACATTTGCATAGCTGTAAACGCCGTTGATTTTCATGTTGGAACCGTTGACATTCACCCTTGTGTCACGCGGAACCGATAAAAGGCTTATTCTTTTATTTTCAACATTTAATGTAGCAACCAAAATCGTATCGGTATTGTATTCATCCTTATCTTTTCCGACAATGAGAACATTTATTTTATTATTTAAAACGGGTGAAATGGAATTTCCATGCTCACCTTGAGTAAAAGGTGACGTTGAAAACTTAGCAAAAAGTATGCCCCCGAAAACAGCGGCAAAAACAAAAACGGAAACTAAAACAATGGTGAAATATTTTTTTAAGTTCATATTGATTCCCTCTCAAAAGGCTATAAGTTCCATAAAATAACATACATTGACATTATAGCATAATATTTATTTACTGTCAAATTATATTTGCCCTATTTTATCGTATAAAACAACAAAATTTTTATAGAGAATGTACAAAAGAATTTACTTGAATTACAATGTTTTGTATGCTATAATCTAATTGAAATTGAATATAGCCATATTAGCCCGTTAATACGGTACGGGAGTCTCTACGTGGTGACCTTAAATTGCCTACGCTATGGAAACTTTATAACTACACTCATAATAGGTGAAGTTGTTTGTTTTTGGCGTTGAAGCTTTTTTCAGCGCCTTTTTATTTTTACCAAAGGAGAGAGAAATTATGAAAAAGGTTGCAATTATTATGGGAAGTGACAGTGATTTGCCGAAAATTACCCCTGCGGCAAAGATACTTGCTTCATTTGGTGTTTTGTACGAAATAAGAATTATTTCTGCCCACAGAACGCCCGAAATCGCATCGGATTTTTCAAAAAAAGCCCGTGAAAACGGTTTTGGCGTAATTATTGCCGCCGCCGGCAAGGCAGCGCATTTAGCAGGTGCCATTGCCGCCAATACAACTTTGCCGGTTATAGGAATTCCAATTAAATCATCTGCCCTTGAAGGTATTGACGCTCTTTTATCAACCGTACAGATGCCCTCGGGCATACCGGTTGCAACCGTTGCCATTGACGGTGCGGAAAATGCCGCCTATCTGGCTGTACAAATCCTTGCCGCCTCAGATGATAACCTCGCGAAAAAACTTGCCGATTCAAGACAAAAAATGACAGAAGCTGTAATTGCAAAGGATAATAATTTAAAATTTGATATATGAAGGAGAATGAAAATGGTTAAAAAAGAGCAGCTTTACGAAGGCAAGGCAAAAAGGGTTTTTGCTACTGACAGCTCGGAGCATTGCATAGTTGATTATAAAGATGATGCAACTGCTTTCAACGGTCAGAAAAAAGGCACAATAAGTGGAAAGGGAATAATAAATAACCGTGTTACAAACCACCTCATGCAGATGCTTGAAAAAGAAGGTATTCCCACACATTTTGTAAAGGAACTTTCAGACAGGGAAACGCTTGTATTAAAAGTTGACATAGTTCCATTAGAGGTTATCGTCCGCAATATCGCAGCAGGTTCACTGTCAAAAAGGCTTGGGCTGCCTGAGGGCACAAAGCTGAATTCTACGGTTTTGGAATTCTCCTACAAAAATGACGAATTGGGAGACCCTATGGTTAACGAATGGCATATAAAAGCCATGAATCTCGCAAGCGGTGAAGAAATTTCAAAAATCACAGAATACTCCTTTAAAATAAATGATATCTTAAGAAATTTTCTTAAGGATTTAAATATTGACCTCATCGATTTCAAACTTGAATTCGGCAAAACAAGCAGTGGCAAAATTGTTCTTGCTGATGAAATTTCACCTGACACTTGTCGTTTTTGGGACAGCAACACCGGCGAGAAGCTTGACAAAGATAGATTCCGCCGAGACATGGGCGGTGTTGAAGATGCGTATTTAGAAATTATGAAGAGATTAATGGGCTAAACAATTTGAAAGGAAATGCATATGTTACAGAAATTGCACGAAGAATGCGGCGTTTTTGGTGTTTTCAAAAACGTTAAAAAGGATGTTGCATCATCAGTATATTATGCTCTGTTTGCACTTCAGCACAGAGGACAGGAAAGCTGCGGAATTGCCGTTAACACAGATGGTATAATAACTTGCAAGAAAGATGTAGGGCTTGTCAATGATGTTTTTTCCAGTGAAGTAATGAAACGCTTTGAACACGGAAATATAGCCATAGGTCATGTAAGGTACGGAGCAACAGGCGAAATTCAGGCGTCTAACGCACAGCCTATTGTTGTAAATCATATAAAGGGTTCACTTGCTATAGCTCATAACGGAAGCCTTACAAATGCTTACGAGCTTCGCCGTGACCTTGAACTCAAAGGCTCCATATTCCACACTACAAGCGATTCAGAGGTTATTGCTTACGAAATTACAAAGGCACGGCTTAGCTCTCATTCAATAGAAGAAGCTGTTGCCCGTACAATGGATGTAATAAAAGGAGCTTACTCTCTTGTTGTTATGTCCCCGTCAAAGCTTATTGCCGCCCGTGATCCGCACGGTTTCCGCCCCCTATGCATAGGGAAGCTTGGTGACGGATATGCTGTTGCATCAGAATCATGTGGGCTTGAGAGCGTGGGTGCAGAGTTTATTCGTGATATTGAACCGGGAGAAATTATTGTAATCGATGAAAACGGCATGCGTTCAATAAAAGGGCAAAGCTGCCCAAATTCTGCTTTATGTGTATTTGAATTTATATATTTTTCAAGACCCGACTCGGTTATTGACGGCATGTCAGTTCACAACGCACGCAAGCGAGCCGGTATGTTTTTAGCACAGGATTATCCTGTTGATGCCGATGTTGTAATTGGTGTACCAGATTCAGGCATTGATGCGGCACTGGGCTACGCAGAGGAATCGGGAATACCATACGGCATCGGTTTTGTTAAGAACAAATATATTGGAAGAACCTTTATTCAACCCACGCAAAGTGACAGGGAAAACCTTGTGCGCATTAAACTGAATACGATTGCTGCTACAGTATCAGGTAAACGTGTTGTTTTAGTTGACGATTCAATTGTCCGTGGAACAACCTCAGCCAGAATTGTAAGCCTTTTAAGGGAAGCGGGAGCCACAGAAGTGCATATGCGCGTATCGGCACCGCCATTTTTATTTCCATGCTACTTTGGCACTGATATTGATAACAAAGAAGCATTAATTGCAAACAACCATTCAGTTGAAGAAATAAAAAAAATCATCGGCGTTGATTCATTGGGTTATCTGAGTGTTGACAATGTATTAAATCTTGCACCAAAAACAAAATTAGGTTTTTGCCGTGGCTGCTTTACGGGAGAATACCCCATAGAAGTTCCAACGGTAAAACAAAAATCTAAATTTCTTTACAAAAAAGGCGAAATAATTGATTGATAGGAGTACTTTATTATGAAAAGCTACAGCGACAGCTATAAAGCGGCAGGCGTTGATATTACGGCAGGCTATGAGGCAGTCCGTCTTATGAAAAAACATATTTCCTCCACTCTAACAGGCGGCGCTCTATCAGCTATCGGCGGTTTTGGGGGTCTGTTTATGCCTGATATGACCGGCATTAGCGAACCTGTTCTTGTAAGCGGAACGGACGGTGTAGGAACAAAGCTGAAGATTGCATTTTTAACGGGTATCCACAATTCCGTCGGAATTGACTGTGTGGCAATGTGCGTGAATGACATTATTTGCTGTGGCGCAGCTCCTATGTTTTTTCTTGATTATATTGCCCTTGGCAAAAATGTGCCCGAACGTGTGGCATCAATTGTCGAAGGCGTTGCTGCCGGCTGCTGTGATGCCGGTTGTGCGTTAATTGGCGGTGAAACCGCAGAAATGCCCGGCTTTTACCCTGAAGACGAATATGACCTTGCCGGTTTTTCTGTCGGAATGGTTGACAAAAGCAAAATAATAAATAATGATTCCATGAAACGTGGTGATGTAATAATTGCCCTTCCATCATCAGGAATTCATTCAAATGGCTTTTCCCTTGTACGGCGTGTATTTGACGTTGAAAACCGTGACCTTGGCATTTATGTGGACGAGCTTTCAAAAACCTTGGGCGAGGAGCTTTTGACGCCAACTAAAATTTATGTCAGCCAAATATTGAAATTAAATAAAGAAGTAAAAATCAAGGCTGTATCTCATATAACCGGCGGAGGTTTTTACGAGAACATACCCCGAAGCTTAAAAGCAGGGCTTGCGGCAAAAATCGAAGAAAATGCAGTTCGTGTTCTCCCCATATTCAGTTTGCTTCAAAAAGAAGGCAATATACCAGACAGGGATATGTATAACACCTTTAATATGGGTGTTGGTATGACTGTGGTTGTTTCAAAAGATGAAGCTGATAAAGCATTGCAGCTACTTGATAACGCTTACATCCTCGGTGAAATAGAAGAAGGTGACGGCGGGGTGGTTATGTGCTGAATATTGCAGTTTTGGTAAGCGGTGGAGGCACTAATCTTGAAGCACTTTTCACTGCCACCGAAAATGGAGTTTTAAAAAACGGCAAAGTGACACTTGTTGTTTCTGACAGAAAGACGGCTTACGCACTTGAACGTGCAAAAAAGAGAAATGTAAAGGCTCTTATAATTGAAAGAGGAAATGATTTTGAGGGCAAGCTTATTTCAGTTCTTGAAGAAAATAAAATTGATTTAATTGTGCTTGCCGGTTTCTTATCTATTCTAAGCCACGATTTTACAAGCAAATATGACAAAAAAATAATTAATATCCACCCATCGCTTATTCCCTCATTTTGCGGTAATGGTTATTATGGTTTAAATGTGCATAGGGCGGCTCTTGAGCGGGGCGTTAAGCTGACAGGTGCAACTGTACATTTTGTAAATGAGGTAACAGACGGCGGTGAAATAATAATGCAAAAAGCAGTGGAAGTTTATTGTGACGATACACCCGAAACACTTCAAAGGCGTGTTATGGAAGAAGCAGAATGGGTTATTCTTCCCCTGTCTGTTGAAAAAGTTTGCAAGGAAAGGATTTAACGAATGAATACTTTAAAAGGAAATATCTACCCCGGACGAGGGATAATAATTGGCGCAACACCGGACGGTAATAGTGCCGTCACAGCTTATTTTATAATGGGCAGAAGCGTAAATTCACGAAACCGTCTTTTTGAGGCAACATATGACGGTATAAGAACTGTGGCAATTGACCCCACAAAGCTTTCAGACCCTTCCCTGATTATTTATAATCCTGTGAGAAAATTAGGGGAAAACCTGATAGCAACAAACGGCGACCAGACTGATACGATATATGATTATATATCAAACGGAAAATCCTTTGAGGAAGCCCTTGCAACTCGTTGTTATGAACCAGATATGCCAAATTTCACACCCAGAATCAGCTCTATTTTATCATTTGACAATAATTCTTTTTCATATAAAATCAGTATTCTCAAAAAAAGTGGTGAAAACTGCTTACGTATTTTCTATAACTATGAAGCACCTGTAAACGGCACAGGTCACCTTATTCATACATATGAAGGTGACGGCGAGCCTATCCCCTCCTTTTGCGGAGAACCAAGAGCGTTCTCAATATGTGATGATATCGAAGCATTTACACAAAATCTTTGGAATAGTCTTGATGCCAAAAACCGTGTTTCTCTTTACGTAAACTATACTGATTTAAAAACACGCAGAGAAACTGTTAAAATAGTTAATAAAGGATTAAATGAATAATTGTACGAAGGGAATGGAAATAGTATGAAGGAACTTGAATTGAAGTACGGCTGTAACCCAAATCAAAAACCGGCTAAAATTTTTATGGAAGAAGGCGAGCTTCCCATAGAAATATTAAACGGCAACCCGGGTTATATAAATTTACTGGATGCATTAAACGGCTGGCAATTAGTCAGCGAGCTTTCAACGGCAACTCATCTGCCATCAGCAACATCTTTCAAGCATGTAAGCCCTGCCGGTGCAGCTGTTGGTCTGCCTTTATCAGATACACTTAAAAAAATTTATTTTGTTGAGGATATCGAGCTTTCTCCTATGGCGTGTGCATATGCAAGGGCAAGAGGCGCTGACAGAATGTCATCATTCGGCGATTTTATAGCCCTTTCTCATACCTGTGACGTGCCGACGGCAAAAATAATCGCACGTGAGGTTTCGGACGGAATTATTGCGCCTGACTATGCGCCCGAAGCACTTGAAATACTAAAAGGCAAGAGAAAAGGCAGCTACAATATAATAAAAATCGACCCTTCATATAAGCCTGATAAAATTGAAACAAAACAGGTTTTCGGAATCGTATTTGAGCAGGGCAGAAATGAAATAAAAATTTCTGATGAACTTCTTTCTGACATTGTTACAGAAAACCGCCATATACCAGATAATGCTAAAACTGATTTGATAATAGCTTTGATTACTTTGAAATACACACAGTCAAATTCCGTCTGCTACGCATACGAGGGGCAAACTATTGGTGTAGGCGCCGGACAGCAGTCGAGAATTCACTGCACACGTCTTGCCGGCAACAAAGCTGACATTTGGCACCTTCGCACACATCCAAAGGTTCTAAGTTTGCAGTTTAACAAAGGTTTGGGACGTGCTGACCGTGATAACGCAATAGATGTTTACATTTCAGAGGAATGTGAAGATGTTTTGCGTGACGGTACATGGCAAAACATATTTACAGAAAAACCCGAAATGCTTACGACAGAAGAAAAAAAGGATTTTCTTGCATCAATTACAGGTGTTTCACTCGGAAGCGATGCTTTTTTCCCATTTGGCGACAACATTGAAAGAGCAAGGAAAAGCGGTGTATCTTTTATTGCACAGCCAGGCGGTTCAATTCGTGACGATAATGTAATTGAAGCTTGCAATAAATATAATATTGCAATGGCAATGACTAAAATCAGGCTTTTTCACCACTAAATAATAGTATGCTGTTTATTAATAACTCGGCAGAAGGGAGCTTTGAGTGAAAAATCACTCTAAGCCTCCGGCGGAACTTATGCGCGTGCGAGTTTTTCGCCCGTAAGGGCGAAAACGCACATGCGCCATTAATCTCTTATCATTCCTCTGCTCCGCATATAAGAGATTATTAATGAACTATTTGTGCCGATGCGGAGCGGCGGAATGGAGATTAAATGAAGGTACTTGTAATTGGAAGCGGCGGACGTGAGGATGCAATTGCCAGAAAAATACTCGAAAGTCCTTTATGCGATAAAATATATGTATTACCGGGCAACGGCGGAACAGCTTCATACGCTGTCAATGTGCCGATAGGTGTTATGGAAACAGACAAAATCTGTGATTTTGCAAAGTCAGAAAAAATTGATTTTGTGGTTGTTGCACCTGATGACCCCTTGGTTGCTGGCACTGTAGATGCCCTTCATAGTGTCGGGGTAGAGTGTTTCGGTCCTGAGGCAAAAGCAGCGGTTATTGAAGGAAGTAAGGTTTTCTCAAAAAATCTTATGAAGAAATATGACATCCCCACTGCCGACTATCAGGTCTTTACAAACTCAAATGAAGCATTGGAATATATTAAAAACGGCGATTTCCCCGTTGTTATAAAGGCAGATGGGCTTGCACTTGGTAAAGGTGTTATAATAGCCGAAGATTATTCCGAAGCAGAAAAAGCTGTAATATCCATTATGGAGGATATGCGCTTTGGTGAGAGCGGCAGGCAAATTGTCTGCGAGGAATTTCTTTGTGGCCCTGAGGTATCCGTTTTGTGCTTTACTGACGGCAAAACAATAGTTCCCATGGTTTCCTCAATGGACCACAAGCGTGCATATGATAACGATGAAGGACCTAATACAGGCGGTATGGGTGCAATTGCCCCTAACCCATTTTACACAAAGGAAATTGCAGATATTTGCATGGATAAAATTTTCCGCAAAACTGTTGATGCTATGAACCTTGAAGGGAGAACCTTTCGTGGTTGTCTGTACTTTGGGCTGATGCTCACAAAAAAAGGACCCTGTGTAATTGAGTATAACTGCCGATTCGGAGACCCTGAAACACAGGTTGTTCTCCCCCTTTTAGAAAGTGATTTACTTAAAATTATGCTCGCCACAAAAAGAGGTGAGCTTGACAAACTCAATATTAAATTTAGTGATAAATCCGCATGTTGTGTTATCACCGCTTCAGGCGGTTATCCCGATAAATATGATAAGGGGAAAAAGATTACTATCCCCATGGTCAAACGAATATATCATGCCGGCACCACACTGTCAAACGGCGACCTTGTCACCTCGGGCGGCAGGGTTTTAGGCGTAACTGCAACCGGAAAAACTCTAAAAGAGGCAATATCTAAATCATATGAAATAATTAATGAAATAGAATTTGACGGTATGTTTTATCGCAAAGACATAGGCAAAAAAGCTTTAAAGGAGTTAGGATAAATGGTACAAAGAGTTTACACTGAGAAAAAGCAAGGTTTTAGAAACGAAGCCAACGCCCTTTTTTCTGATATTATAAATACTTTGGGAATATTATCTTTAAAGTCATTGAGGCTTATAAACCGCTATGATGTTGAAGGAATAGATGAAAAGCTGTTCACAGAAAGCTGTGATACGGTTTTTTCAGAGCCGCAGACGGATGATGTTTTCTTTTCTCTTCCAAAAACGGAAGGGATTATATTTGCACAGGAGTATTTGCCCGGTCAATATGACCAGAGAGCAGATTCAGCATCACAGTGCATAAGTATTATTTCACAGCTTGAAAGACCAACTGTAAAAACAGCAAAGGTATATATTCTTGAAGGAAATATTTCTGCCGCAGAAGCAGAAAAAATAAAAAAACATATAATTAACCCTGTTGAAAGCCGTGTTGCTTCTCTTTATGAATATGAAACATTGAACATACCTTGCGAAACTCCCGAAACCATAGAAACAGTTTCCGGTTTTATCGATATGACGCAAGATGAGCTTATAGGGCTTATTGATGAGATTTCTCTTGCTATGGATATTGGAGATATTTCATTTTGTCAGGAATACTTTAAAAAGGAAAAAAGAAACCCCACTATTACAGAAATCAGAATTATTGATACCTACTGGTCAGACCATTGTCGCCACACTACATTTTTGACAACGGCAGACAAAGTGGAGTTTTTTGATGATATACACAAAAAGGCTTATAACAAATATCTGGATATAAGAAAAAAGTGTGGCAGAGAAAAAAGACCGATTAATCTTATGGATATTGCAACTGTAGGCGCAAAATATTTAAGACAGACAGGCAGGCTTGAAAAGCTTGATGAGTCCGAGGAGATTAATGCTTGTACTGTGAAAATTGATGTTAAAACTGATAGAGGCATAGAAAAATGGCTACTGCTTTTCAAAAACGAAACACACAATCACCCTACTGAAATTGAACCATTCGGCGGTGCGGCAACCTGCATCGGCGGCGCAATAAGGGACCCCCTTTCAGGCAGAGCTTATGTATATCAAGCAATGCGTATAACAGGCGCAGCAGACCCCACAATGCCGCTTGAAAACACAATTGCCGGCAAACTGCCACAGCGCAAGATAGTGACAACAGCTGCCGAAGGTTACAGCTCTTATGGAAACCAGATTGGGCTTGCAACGGGACTGGTTGATGAAATATATCATGACGGCTATGCAGCAAAAAGAATGGAAATTGGTGCTGTTGTTGGTGCCACACCTATTGAAAACGTGCGCCGTGCAAAGCCGTGCGAAGGTGATGTTGTAATACTTTTAGGCGGAAGGACAGGCAGAGACGGCTGTGGCGGTGCAACAGGCTCCTCTAAGTCCCACAGCAGTGACTCACTTGAAAGCTGTGGCGCTGAGGTGCAGAAGGGTAATGCACCAGAAGAACGTAAGCTTCAACGGCTTTTCAGAAACCCGAAGGCAACACACCTTATCAAGCGTTGTAATGACTTTGGTGCAGGAGGCGTTTGTGTTGCCATTGGAGAGCTTGCTGACGGACTTAATATTAATCTTGACCGTGTCCCTAAAAAATACGATGGCCTTGACGGCACGGAGCTTGCCATAAGCGAATCACAGGAACGAATGGCGGTTGTTGTGGACAAACAAGATGCTTCTGAGTTTTGTGTTCTTGCAAAAGAAGAAAATCTTGAAGCAACAGAAGTTGCAACGGTAACAGCTTCGAAAAGGCTTATAATGCGTTGGAGAGGAAATGTAATATGTGATTTAAGCCGTGAGTTTTTAAATTCAAACGGCGCAGAAAAGCATACAGAAATAGTAATTGAATCGGCAAAAGAATACAAAAAAGTAATAGGCGGCGGTTTTTCGGAAAAATATCTTGCCTTATCCGCTGATTTAAACGTCTGCTCAAAACGAGGTTTATCGGAAAGATTTGACTCTACAATTGGTGCAGGAACTGTCCTTATGCCTTTCGGTGGAAAAGAACAGGCAACACCTATACAGGCTATGGTGGCAAAGATACCTGTTTTAAAAGGTGATACAGACACCTGCTCCGTCATGTCATGGGGCTATAATCCATATATAACAGAAAAAAGCCCGTACCATGGTGCATACCTTGCCGTAACAGAGTCACTTTGCAAACTGGTTGCAACAGGCGCCTCATCTTCGGAAACATATCTGACTTTTCAGGAGTACTTTGAAAAGCCGGGCAAAAATCCCTCCCGATGGGGCAAACCATGTGCCGCCTTGCTTGGTGCTTTATCGGCACAACTTGATTTTGAATGTGGTGCTGTCGGCGGGAAGGATTCAATGAGCGGAAGCTTTGATAACCTTGACGTTCCTCCGACGCTTGTTTCATTCGCTGTTACAACTGCCGATACAAAAACAATTATTTCACCCGAATTCAAAAAAACAGGCTCTCTTGTTTACCTGATTGGTACTCCTTTAACAAGTGATAACCTACCAGATTACAGGGTACTGCGCAAAAATATGGCAAAGCTTCACGAGCTTATAAAAGCAGGCAAGGTAATTTCGGCATACACTCCGACATATGGAGGGGTTGCGGAAGCAGTTATGAAAATGTGTTTTGGAAATAAAATCGGCTTTTCTTTCTCAGGAGATATATCAGAAAGTGAAATTTTTGATTATTCCTATGGTTCATTTATTGTTGAGGCAGATAAAGAGCTTGATATGGGAACACTGCTCGGTGTTACAACAAAAGAATGCACCATATCGCACAAAGACAGTCAAGTTGAATTAAATGCACTGAAAGGAAAATATGACGGTCGCCTTGAAAATGTTTTCCCAACTAAAACAAAGGAAAACAAACCGTTACCGGAAAAATATTGTTACAGGGAAACTGCATTCATTTCTTCAAGTGAAAAATTTGCAAAACCAAGGGTTCTGATACCTGTTTTCCCCGGTACAAACTGTGAGTACGACACTGCAAAAAAACTTGTGTCAGCAGGTGCAAATCCGATTATTTTTGTAATTAAAAACCAAAGTGCAGCAATGATTGAGGAGTCCTCAGCCATGTTTGCAAAAGAAGCAGCAAAATCTCAAATAATATTCATTCCCGGTGGTTTTTCCGGCGGTGACGAGCCTGATGGTTCGGGCAAATTTATTACAGCATTTTTCCGTAACGAGGCAATTTCAGGTGAAGTTAGTAATTTACTCAATAAACGTGACGGTTTGATGTGCGGCATCTGCAACGGATTTCAGGCACTTATTAAATTAGGTCTCGTTCCTTTCGGAGAAATAAGAAAGCCAACACCTGATGCACCAACATTGACATTTAACACAATTTCCCGCCATCAGTCAAGGCTTGTCAGAACACGAATAGCATCAAACAAATCACCATGGCTTATGAATACAGAGCCTGGAGAAATATATACAGTTCCAATATCCCACGGCGAAGGCAAATTTATTGTGTCTGACTCACTTTTAGCCGCCCTTGCCGCAAACGGACAGATTGCAACGCAATATGTGGATATGACAGGCTTCCCCACCTATGATGTGGACTATAACCCCAACGGCTCGACAGCCGCCGTAGAGGGCATAACATCACCTGACGGCAGAGTATTCGGGAAAATGGGGCATTCAGAAAGAATAGGCAAAAATCTTTACAAAAATGTTGAGGGCATATACGATATGCGTATTTTTGAATCTGCAGTAAAGTATTTTAAATGAGCCAATCTTTATTCCTTTTAGCACAAAACAGGAGTTCAGCAAAAGCTGAACTCCTGTTTTTGAATTGTTCAGGTGCAAGGTTTTTGAACTTAATAGCAAAAAAACCTTGCATTTTATTTCTGCTATCGTCGCCCGATAGCAGAAATAAACAGGAAGTCAATCAATGC
>CAZUVQ010000040.1:0-14655 GCA_964623915.1 uncultured Oscillospiraceae bacterium | reverse complement strand
ATACCTCATTTTTTCCATTTTGTAAACATGTTTTTCTAAAATATAATTAAATGTTGTTGTATTTTGGTAATATTTATGTTAAAATATCAGCGCAACATAAATTTATCTTGTCTGTTATGAATTTTGTATCAGACAAAGAAACGGAGGCTGATTTTGAATAAACAAAGCTTTTTATTTGTAATAAAGCTTATCGGGTATAGGCTTGCTTCTATTTTCCTCTGCGTATTTTTTCTTATGGCTTTCACCTGGCTCCTGAAACTAAATAATGGATTTCTCTATTATTCGATTTTAACCACATTAGTTTTATTTAGTTTTATGTATAGTGAGTTTTATGACAAGGCAAGGCGAGATATGCGTGCAAAGGCAAGCGTATATCCTTTAAAAGGTGCTGTTTTTGCATTAGCCGCAGAAATTCCTTCCGCTATATTGCTTGTCTGGGCTCTTGTGTCCAAAAGTTTCGCAGCAAATGTATCATATATTATTTGGAATGCTCCATTTTCGGGTTTTCTTGTCCCCAACGGCAATATCGCCAGCGCAAATTCAGCTAATATATTTTATTATCTCGTATTGTTGCTAATACCAATAATGGCTCTTGCAGGTTATTATGCAGGAATGCGTAAATTTGAAGTTCCTCAAAAATATATTAATAAGATTTTTTATAAAAAGAAAAAAAATGACTGAAATACTTAAATTTATTCTTATTGCTACCGGCATTGTATTTATAATAAATTCAGTGGCGTATGGTGCGGTGTCAAATTATACATTTGGGATAGCGGCCGTCTTTTTAGTCGGCATTATCTTTGTTCTTGCAGGGATATACCTTGAAAGAATTTTATCATCGGTCGGCATTCTCAAGTGGATATCAGTTTTAATTGCCTCAGGGTGTGCCGCTTGTCTTTGCCTCTGCGTGTTTCTTGGCTTTTACGGAACATCTGATACAGCCGATTATACAGAAGATGCATTAATTGTACTTGGTGCAGGTCTTCATGGTGACAGGGTATCTCTTCCCTTAAAATACAGGCTTGATGAAGCTTATTTATATTACACCAAAAATAAAAATGTACTGATAGTTGTGTCAGGCGGACAAGGCCCCGGTGAAACAGTGCCCGAAGGTTATGCGATGAAAAAGTATCTTGTATCAAAGGGAATCCCAGAAGACAGGATAATAGAGGAAAATCACTCTACCTCTACATATGAAAATTTTTACAACTCAAAAAAAATACTCGATACAAAATTTAATAGAAAATACTCGCTTATTTTTGCAACAAACAGCTTTCATATTTTCAGAGCAAAAAAAATAGCTGAAACAGTAGGTTTTACGCCAAACTTTGTTGGCGCAAAAATTCAGTGGTACAGTATTTCGGCTAATTATCTGCGTGAGAGTGCAGCAGTATTAAAATACTTTATTTTAGGAAGATAAACGGAATTAAATATTTTTTGCCTTCATACAATTATGTATGGAGGTTTTTTTATGCTTATTTCTATTAAACGCGCGGAAACAATAATGTTGGTACTTACGCTTACTCTGACATTTCTTTTTTTAATAGACAACAATGCAATAAATGTGGGTTCATTCAATAATCGAATAATTGTAATTGATGCCGGTCACGGCACACCTGACGGAGGTGCTGTCAGCGAATCCGGTATCACCGAAAACGAGCTGAATTTGAAGGTAGCAAAATACCTTGAAGATATTCTAACGAAAAAGGGCTTTACTGTTATTATGACAAGAAGAGATGAAAACGGAATTTACTCTGCCGACAGCAAAACCGTTAGAAACAAAAAAAGAGAGGACATGAAAAAACGTGTTGATATATCAAACACAAGCAATGCCTCTTTGCTTTTAAGTATTCATATGAATTATTTTGGAATGAAAAGCTGCAGAGGGCCTCAGATTTTTTACTGTAATGGGAGCAATAATGGAGAGGAAGTTGCAAAAAGCATTAGAGAGTCATTAATTAAAAACATTGGAGAGCATTGTGAGAGAGAAATTAAACCTGTATCAGAGGGTATTTATCTACTAAACCACACAAAAATCCCTGCAGTACTAATAGAATGTGGTTTTCTCTCAAACAGTGAAGAAGAAAAAATGCTGTTAAGCGATAAATACCAAAAAAAGATTGCCGAAAGCATTGCAGACGGTATAGTGGATTTTTTCCCAAAATATCCAAATTAATTGTATAAATAAGCAAAATTTTATTGACACTATATATGTTTTGTTATATAATATAAAAAATTAATGATAACAAAATAAAACTTAGTTTTATTTATTGAAAATTGAATTACAGAGGAAAAGTATGCATATAATTGATACTCATGTTCACTCTATTGAAGGCAGCCCTTGCGGCAAAGTCAACTCTTCTGAAATAGTTTTGCTTTACAAAGAAAATGGCTATGATGGTATTGTATTAACAAACCATTTTAATGCTGCGATTTTTGAGAGGCTTCGCTTTGCAAAAATGCCAACTTGGCAGGATAAAATCAAAGGGTATCTTGCAAGCTATTACGAAGCTTTGCGCGTTGGCGCACAAATAGGTTTGCGTGTTTACCTTGGGATTGAGCTATCAAACAATGAAAGCCGGAACGAATATCTGATTTATGGTGTTACAGAGGATTTTCTGCTTGCTCATGAATATCTTTACAGTAAACCTTTGGCCGAAATCAAAAAAATTGTTGATGAAAATAATCTTTTATTGATACAAGCACATCCGTGCAGACATAATGCTTATATTATGCCCATAGAGCTTATCGACGGTGTCGAAGGCTTTAATGGCAATTTTAAACATGATTCTAATAACGCTACTGCTTCCCGTGTTGGCAAAAAAATTGGGAAAATTATAACCTCTGGTTCTGATTTTCATGATTTTGCTGACCTTGGAAACGGCGGTGTTATTTTTAAATCCAAACCCCAAAATGATAATATTGCAGAAGCATTTAGAACTATTCCATATAAATTAATTCGGACAAAACCTCAATATCTTGAAATAATGATTCTTGATATGGATGAGGACGATGTGGCAAATCCAAAAGATATACTAAGCCTTGCCCGAGGTAATGGTGCCGATTTGATTGTTCTCCACTATAATGGGGATGAAAATAAGCTGCATAAAGTTAAAAACGAAATAAAGCATATGCCCTCAGTTCTTTTTTGCAACGGTAGAATTATATATGGTAAAGAATGCACGATAGGCAGAACTTCTGTTTTCCCTTCCCTTGAAGGTGCAGAAAAGAATAATATTTTTGAACCCACTGTTGTTATATGTGATGAAATCACACCTGATGCTACACAAATGCTCAACAATCGCCATATAACCGCAGTTATTGCCGCAAAATCAGGAAGAGATAAGCCTTATAAGATTGGAAAAACAAAGATATGCGGATTTGACAATGATTTTCCTATTTACCCAAAGGGATATATGTTGTCAATTACAGGGTCTTATGCACATATCGGAAATATTAACATATGAAAAATAACAAGTAAAGGAACACTTATATGAAAAAAATTTTACCGATATTTATTTGTATATCAATTGTAGTTCAGCTTTTCACTGTGTCAGGCGTATCAGCCGAAACGGCAGATGCCTATATAGGTATGCCTCCAGAGCCTGAAATTGTAATTATAGATGATACTGAAATTACACAGAGTAATGATAATATTTCGCTTTTTGATATAGGTGATTTAACTCCCGAAGTTTATAGGACATCCCTATATTATGAAGATGAATACTTTGAGGCATATTTTAAAGGAAGAACTTTATATGCAAATGGCAAAATTAGATCAAATAAGGCAAATTGTATGATAATGATAAAAGATGGTTCTGGCACTGAAATACAAAGGACTACAGCTGCTGTAATCTCTCACACTTACACGATAAATGCTGATTTATCTGACTTAATTAATAGAACATATTACTTATCTTTGTATTTCAATACAACGTCAGAGTCGGACTATTGGTCAACACTTAGAGACATCCCTTTTTATGTTACCAATGAAGGTATCGTATTTGAGCATCCCTTCACTGAAGATGAAAATATTTACTATAAATCCTTTATAGAAGACGAGGTTGTTGATGAAAACTTTTATCTTAAAATTCCGGAAGATGAGTTGACTACAGCTCAGTATAATGAAATTGCAGCAACAGCAGTATCGATTACAATTGGTTGTGAGACTGACTATGAAAAAATAGTTGCGGTACATGATTATATAGCAGAAAATACATATTATGATTCCATTGCTGCTAGGGCAAATACAATTTCTGTTCAGGCAGACCCATGGTTTGTTTATACAACACACCGTGGCGTTTGCACGGGGATTGCACGCTTAATGAGAGCAATGCTTGTAAGCCTTGATATACCGACTGTTTGCGTGCTTGGTTTTGCTGAGTCCGGTGTTAATTGGGACAGCAATACGGAATATATACGTAATCATGAATGGAACTGGGTTTATTACGAGGAGCAAAACCGCTGGATGATAATAGACACCACTTGGGACTGCGGAAATAAATTTGATTATCCAGATGGAGATAAAACAAAAGAACCAACAGAAATCGACGGCGATGTAGGCTATATGTATTTTGATGCTGATAACGATGCTTTTTCAACAACACATAAAACTGACGGAATGAGAAGAAATGACGTACCCTGGACAAACTATTTTATTATTGCTGCCGGTAATGTTTGTTATAATCTTACCGACACGGGTTTTGAGTTTACAACCTTCTATGATAATCCCACTGAATTAACATTAGGAATCAGCATCAATGGCTATACCATGAGTAGAATACCCGAAAACTTTATGCGGCATTATGATTTTTCTAAAAAGAAGTGGTTGCCTGATGATTCAATTGTATCAGTGATGACTATATCTGCCTCAATCACAGAAATAGGAGATTATGCTTTCTTTGGTGCAAAAAATCTTGAGACTGTTTACTGTTATGCCAATATTGCAAAACCCATAAATATTGAATCAGGAATATTTTTGGCAGGAGAAAAAACACCCGTAGTTTATTGCTATACAAATTCTTATATGTACAGCTATCTTGAAGCTGCCTTACAAGCTTATAACAATACAAATGTTGTTCTAAGCTCCTTAACAGGTGACACGTTGAAAAATGTTTGCCTCTATTATTGGGATGGTGATACAGTTTTGGAATTTGAGCTTGCAGACTCTTTTTCGGGTGGCAGAATGTTTTTGGCATATTATAAAGGCGGCAAAATTACTTACTGTAAATCAGCTAAGCTTACTTCGGGAGGACATTATTATGATGATATCTCTGATGAATATGATGATGATACCATTATTAAATTATTTATCTGGGAAGACAACATAAAACCATATGGGTCAAGAACAATTTTATACAGATTGGTTTTTAATAATTAAATTTTCTAATTTTATTCTTTTATGGCTATCTTTCCGTCATATTTAAAAACAGGCATTGCCTGAAGCTTGAAAAGGTTTCTTTTATGCTTTTCATCAATTAATGCTTTAATTTGAGTGTTCTCACAAATGCCTGTTCTTATATAACTATCAAGGCATGCATAAGTAAAACCTAAGTTATCCTCATCTGTTTTGTCGCAAAGTCCGTCAATAGGAACTTTGTTTACAAGCACATCGGGCAAACCGAGCGATTTTCCAATTTCCTTTACCTCTGTGACCGTCAGCATTGAAAGGGGGCTGAAATCGCCAGCCATATCACCGTATTTTGTTGAATATCCAACCCAGTCCTCCGAAAGATTGCAGGTATTTGCAACTCTGCCGTTTCGTGACTGCGAAACTGCATAAAGCGCAGCCATTCTAATTCTGGGCGGTAGATTAACCATTGACTGTATAGATATTTCACCCAAAGCCTCACTAAGCTTTGATGAAAGTGCATCAACTGTATCCTTAATGTTTATTGTTACGCTCTCTATTTGAAGATGAGAAACCAAAAGCTGTGCCATATCAATATCTTTCTGTTGACCGTATGGCATAAGCACACCTATAACCCTGTCTTTTCCGAGTGCCTCACAGCAAAGAACAGCCACCACACTGCTGTCCTTACCGCCGGAAATTCCAATAACAGCATTGCAGCCTTTTCCGTTTTCTTCAAACCAGTCTCTTATCCATAAAACAATTTCATTTTTAACATTTAAAGCATCAAAGCCCATAACAATTCTCCTGACAAATAATGACATTTTATATTATTATATAATCAAAGCATTACCTTGTCAATTAACTATTAACAATTTGCCTGACTTTATTTCTTATTATTTTACCTGAAGTAGTTTTCGGAAGCTCTGAAATATACTCAATTTTTCTCGGATATTTATATGGTGCTGTGTTCGTTTTTACATACTTTTGTAATTCTCTCGTCAGCTCGTCGGACTTTTCATACCCCGCATGAAGTGCTACAACCGCACAAACAATCTGCCCTCTTATTTCATCGGGATAACCTACTATTGCGCTTTCTCTTACTGCAGGATGAGTATTTAAAACGCTTTCTATTTCAAAAGGTCCAATTCTGTACCCTGAGCATTTTATCATGTCGTCATTTCTGCCCACATACCAATAATACCCGTCCTCGTCCTCATAAGCAGTGTCACCTGTGTGATACACACCGCCTTTTAGTGCATACTGTTTTGCACCTTCCGAATAATAATAATCAAGCAGTCCAACTTGTTTTCCGTTTTCAACAAACAAAACAATCTCCCCTTCTTCACCCGTGTCACAACGGCTTCCGTCAGGCCTTATAATGGCTGTATTATAAAGCGGAGATGGTTTACCCATTGATGACGGTTTGATAGAGAGCCACTCAAAGCTGCATGTGATTGGCGTTCCCTCACTCTGACCAAAACCTTCATGTATGTGATGCCCTGTAAGATTATAAAATATTTTGTTTACTTCCCCTGATAAGGGTTCTCCTGCCGTTGAATACCACATGATTGATTCCACATGCTTTTTCATAAGACCGTCACGAAGCAAAAATCTATACATTGTAGGAGGAATACAAAGAGAAGTGGGTCTGTATTTTTCCATAATTTTCATCAGATTAACAGAATCAAACCGAATAGGGTCATAACCCAATATTGCGCTACCGCAAATCCACTGACCGTATATATTTCCCCACCCGAATTTTGCCCAACCGCTGTCTGCCTGTGTCAAGTGCAAACCATTGTTTTGCACGCACTGCATAAATTTTGCGGTTACAATATGACCTAATGGATACGTTCTGTCATGAACCGCCATTTTGGGAAATCCTGATGTTCCTGACGTAAAATATACAACAAATTCATCATCATTTGTAAGTCCACTATATTTTTTGAAAGGCTCACATTCGCTAAATTCTTCGTCAAAAAATCTGAATCCGGGGCGTGGCGTGTCCCCTACTATAATTATGTCCTCCAAAGTTTTGCATTTTTGTGTGAGGTTTTCTATCTGGGAAATAACGAAATCATCGTTTATAGCGAGAATAATTTTTGCAGAACAAGCATTCACACGATATAGAATATCCTTTTCTGTGAGCATAATTGATGCCGGCACTAAGGTTGCTCCCAATCTGTGAAGCGCAACGGCACAAATCCAGTATTCATATCGTCTTCGCAAAAGCGTAAGCACCCTGTCCCCCTTTTTTATACCGAGGCTTTTAAAATATGTTGCGGCTTTTTTTGATTGCTCGGATATATCCGTAAAAGTGAAAACACGTTCGCGGTTTTCATCATCACAGTAAACCAACGCTTTTTTAGTCGGTTCAATCATTGCCCATTTATCTACAACATCACGGGCAAAATCAAAATCTACCGGAACCTTGATTTCAAAGTTATTGCAAAAATCCTCATAGCTTTCATATTTTGTTTTAGAAAGGTATTTTGATAAAATTTCCATAAAAATCTCCATTCCGCCGCCACGAGTCGGCAAAAACAATGTTTTACAAACAAAAAAAGCCATCCATCCATATTAGGACGAATGACTTCGTGTTACCACCTAAATTCATACAGAATAATTAGTTCTGTACCTCTCCCAGCACGGATATAAATCGATGCCGAATTCCCATTATACGGCGGAATATTTCCGTCTGAGCCTACTGAGCTATATGAGCCGTTCAGTCAGCCGCTCCAAGACTACTTCAATAACCCTCCGACAAAGCGCTTCCACCATCCGCTTCTCTCTATAATCGGATAAAGATATTTACTCCTTCTTTTCATTGCGTTTTATATTCAGTTTTTTAAATTATAGCAAATATCAATGCAATTGTCAATGATTTTTTTGAAAAAATTATAAAAAAACAGCACAAAAATAAGAAATTCTATTAAATTTGTTACTTTTTATTGACAAAAGATACAAAGATATGTTATACTAACGAAAATATCTATATATTTGGAGATAATTATGGGAAAGCTTTATTTTGTATTTGAATACTTTTATTTTACTCTTATTTATTTTATTTTTAAGAGTGATTTAAGTGTGCCTGCAAAATAAAGAACAGATAGCTTTATAGAAATGCTACAGTTTCGCAGCGCACAATGGCTGCGGAACTTATTTTTTTTTAGGGAGGAAAAACCATGATAGTTGTAATTAATAATAATGTAGACCAAAATCAGGTAGATAACCTGACGGCATGGATTAAAAGCCTTGGGCTTGAAATTCACAGGAGCGTTGGAGAATATCAGACTGTGTTAGGGCTTATAGGAGACACCGGAAAGGTTGATATTGA
Source organism: uncultured Oscillospiraceae bacterium (assembly GCA_964623915.1). Taxonomy (GTDB): domain Bacteria; phylum Bacillota; class Clostridia; order UMGS1883; family UMGS1540; genus CAZUVQ01. The sequence continues at coordinate 5,965 of CAZUVQ010000040.1, read as the reverse complement.
CCTTATCGGCAGTCTTGACATTGTCACAGCTGTCAAGCGTATATCAGAACCATACAAAAATACTAATAGGAAATTTCACCCTGATGATACGGTAGTTAATGTCGGCGGTGTAAAAATCGGAGGCGGTAATTTTCAGATTATTGCAGGGCCATGTTCTGTGGAAAGCCCCGAGCAGATTTTAAAGGTTGCTGAAGCTGTAAAAAAATCAGGAGCAGGGCTATTGCGTGGCGGTGCATTCAAACCACGAACATCACCGTATGCATTTCAGGGAATGAAGGCTGAGGGTATTGAGCTTTTAATTCACGCAAGGAAAAAAACAGGCATGCCAATAGTCACAGAGCTTATGGACGGCTCTCATATACCACTTTTTGACCATGTAGATATGATTCAGGTTGGCGCACGCAACATGCAGAATTTTGAGTTACTAAAACTTGTCGGAAAAACCAAAACACCTGTTTTGCTAAAGCGTGGCCTTGCAAATACGCTGCAAGAGCTTTTAATGAGTGCCGAATACATTATGGCAGGCGGCAACGAGAATATTGTTCTTTGCGAAAGAGGTGTAAGAACATTTGAAACAGCTACAAGGAACACACTTGATCTTTCGGCAGTTCCTGTTCTTCGTGAGATGACGCACCTCCCCATTGTTGTTGACCCAAGCCATGCTTTAGGAGTTTCACGTTATGTAAAACCCATGGCATTGGCGGCGGCTGCCGCAGGTGCAGACGGGCTTATGATAGAAGTTCACAACGATCCCGCTCATGCACTGTGTGACGGCGCCCAATCACTTACACCCGAAGCTTTTGATAATTTAGCAACTGATATAAGAAATATTTTAAAAGCCTTAGGACGAACAATGGGCTGATGATGGGATGTGTAATATGACTATAGGAATTGTAGGATTAGGGCTTATTGGAGGGTCACTTGCAAAAGCATTTAAATTTTTCGGCACAGAAAAGGTTTACGGAACTGACATTCAGAAAAGCGTTGTATTAAAAGCAAAGCTTCTCGGCGCCATTGACCGTGAGCTTTTAGATGAAGATTTGCAAAACTGTGATATGGTAATAATTGCACTTTATCCAAAAGCTATTGTTGACTATGTGTCATCGCATGCCCACCTTTTCAAAAAAGGTGCAGTAGTGGTTGACACAGGCGGAATAAAGAAAAGCGTTTGCTATCCCCTTTTTGATGTTGCAGAGGAAAACGGATTTATTTTCATAGGCGCACATCCTATGGCAGGTGTAGCTTTATCGGGTTTTGAATATTCTGATGTAAAAATGTTTCAAAAAGCATCTATGATATTAGTACCGCCAAAAGGAGTGGACCTTATTATATTAGACAAACTGAAAAAGCTGTTTTTATCAATCGGGTTTACGAACATTCAAATAACAACACCCGAGGAACACGATAAGATTATTTCTTACACATCACAGCTTGCTCACGTTGTTTCAAACGCATATGTAAAAAGCCCGTCAGCAGAGCTTCATAGAGGTTTTTCCGCCGGCTCATATAAGGATTTAACACGTGTTGCAAAACTCAATCCCGATATGTGGACAGAGCTTTTCATACAAAATAGCGAAAACCTTGCCGTAGAAATTGATACAATTATCGTAAATTTAAAAAAATACAGCAATGCTATAAAAGAAAATAACGCAGCCTTGCTTTTGCAGCTGTTAAAAGCAGGCAGCGACCGTAAGGATATGATAGATGGCTATGAAAATAATTGAAGTAAAAGCATCCAAAACATATAAAATTCACATCGGTGAGGGTTTGCTTGAGTGTGCAGCAGAGCTGATTAAAAATGCTGTTGGTCTATGCAAAGCTGTGATAGTAACAGATGACCTGGTTAATTCGCTTTACTGTGACAATCTTGAAACAAATCTTAAAAATGCAGGCTATCAAGTTAGTAGATTTGTATTTGTCAATGGTGAAGCTTCAAAAAACATGGACATTTTGTGCCGACTTTTAAATTTTCTTGCAGAAGAAAACCTGACACGCACTGATGCAATTATTGCCCTTGGCGGAGGTGTGGTAGGTGACATGGCAGGTTTTGCCGCCGCAACTTATCTTCGTGGCATCCGCTTTGTGCAGATTCCGACTACGTTGTTATCTGCCGTTGATTCATCTGTTGGCGGAAAAACGGCTGTAAACCTTGACAATGGCAAAAACCTTGCCGGTGCATTTTATCAGCCCGACATTGTAATTTGTGATTATAATACCCTTTCAACCTTGCCGCAAAACGTGTTTTCTGACGGTTGCGCCGAGGTAATAAAATATGGAGTAATTCTTTCTTTGGAGCTTTTTGTTTTCTTAGAAAAAAATGAAATTAAAAATAATCTTGAATACGTAATATCCCGTTGTGTTGAGATAAAGCGTGATATTGTCTGTGAGGATGAGCATGACAATGGCGTTCGCCGCCTGTTAAATTTCGGGCATACCGTAGGGCATGCAATTGAAAAATGCAGCAGCTACAGTATTCCTCACGGGAGTGCTGTCGGTATTGGCATGATTATAGCTGCAAAGGGCGCATACGCACAAAAGCTATGCAGTGGGGACTTCTCCGAAAGAATCGCCGAATTGCTTACAAAAAATTTACTTCCGATAAAATGCGATTTTACTGCAAATGAGCTTTATAAAGTTGCGCTTTCAGATAAAAAGAGAAAAGGCAATGAAGTTGCTCTTATTGTGCCGGAGCAGTTAGGAAAATGCGTAACGAAAAATATAAATGCAGAGGAATTACTGCCTTTTATAAAAGGAGGGCTGAGTTAATTGGATATTAAAATAACGCCTGCCACTCTTTGCGGTGAGGTTCAGGCAATATCATCTAAATCTGACCTCCATCGCGCGCTGATTGCCGCAGCATTATCAGATTTACCAACAATAATCAAGTACAGAGGGCTTTCTGAGGATATAAAGGCAACAGTTAATTGCCTTTGTGCAATGGGTGCGGAAATTAATATAACAGAAGATATGATAACTGTTATACCTATTACCACTCCAAAAAACGGAGTGCTTGATTGCAATGAAAGCGGCTCTACCATAAGGTTTTTGCTCCCTATTATTCCGGCACTTAATATAAGTGCCACCGTAACAGGCAAAGGAAGGCTTTCAAAGCGACCCCTTTCCCCTCTTTATGAGGAGCTTACTAAAAAGGGATGTAAAATGAGTGAAGCGGGCAAATTTCCACTTATGATTTCAGGCGAGCTTAAATGCGGTAACTTTGAACTACAAGGCAACGTCAGCTCCCAGTTTATAACAGGGCTTATGTTTGCACTTCCTCTGCTTTCAGGCGACAGTACTATAACATTAGTACCACCCGTCGAATCAAAATCATATATTAATTTGACTTTGTCTGTCCTATCAAAGTTCGGAATTAAAATTACAGAGCAGAAAAATGTTTATCATATAAAAGGAAACCAAAAATACTGCTCACCGCAAAGTTATGAAGCGGAAGGCGACTGGTCAAATTCCGCTTTCTGGCTTTGCGCGGGGTCTTTAGGCGGCAGTATTACGGTTAGCGGTCTTAAATACCCATCAATTCAGGGCGACAGCCAGATTTTGGAAATTTTATCAAAAATGGGCGCAGATGTTTTTATAGACGTTGATAAAATTACTGTCAGCGGGGTGCCTTACAAGGGCATCAGCATTAATGCCGCTGATATTCCTGATTTGGTACCAATAATTGCAGTAACATCCGCCTTTGCACAGGGCGAAACACACATAAACGGTGCGGCGAGATTACGGCTTAAGGAGAGCGACCGCTTGTCTACTGTGAAATGTTGCCTCACTTCACTCGGCGGAAAAGTGAAAGAGCTGTCAGACGGTCTTATCATAGAGGGCAAAGCCTTAGAAGGCGGCAAAACAGACAGCTTTGGCGATCACCGCATTGTCATGTCAGCCGCAATAGCAGCATCAAAAAGCCATGGCGAAGTAATTATAATAGGTGCTGAGGCGGCAGATAAATCATACCCCGCTTTTTTTGCGGATTATAAGATGTTGGGAGGTAATATAAATGTCCTCTGATTTTGGAAAAAACATAAAAATTAGCATATTCGGTCAATCACATTCAAAGGCAATAGGTGTGGTAATGGATGGTGTGCCGGCCGGCGAAACAATTGACATGGTCAGAATAATTGAATTTATGAAAAGGCGTGCGCCGGGTAATGCTGCCTATTCCACGCCACGCAAGGAAGATGATTCGCCTGAGATACTTTCGGGAATTGTTGACGGTGTAACTTGCGGTTCACCTATTTGCGCCATTATAAAAAACAGCGACACACGTTCGCAGGATTATGATGCCATTCGTGATATTCCTCGCCCGGGTCATGCGGATTTTTCCGCTTTTATGAAATACGGCAATGCGCATGATATTCGTGGCGGCGGTCACTTTTCAGGAAGGCTTACGGCGCCTCTTTGCTTTGCAGGTGCAGTTGCAATACAAATTCTTGAAAAACATGGCATAAAAGTTTTTGGTCATATTTATTCAGTTGGTGATATAAAAGATTTACCCTTTGATTATGTAAATCCAAAACCTTTTTCGCCAAATGGTTTTCCCACATTATCAAAGGAAGCAGGGAAAAAAATGATTTGTGAAATTGAAAAGGCGAAGGCTTTAGAAGATTCAGTCGGCGGTATTATTGAGTGCGCCATAACAGGACTGCCCGCTGGCTTAGGAGAACCAATGTTCGACTGTGTGGAAAACCGTATTTCTTCTGCTGTTTTTGGTATTCCGGCAGTAAAGGGCATTGAGTTTGGCGCAGGTTTTGCGGCCGCATCAATGTACGCAAGCGAAAACAACGACGAGTTTTATTATGATTCAAATAACACTATACTGACTAAAACAAATAACCATGGCGGTATTTTAGGGGGAATTACCACTGGTATGCCGATAATATTCAGGGTTGCAATTAAACCCACCCCGTCTATTGGAAAACCCCAGAAAAGCGTAAGTTTTTACGGAAAATGCAATACAGAACTTATAGTAAAAGGACGGCACGACCCTTGTATTGTGCCACGTGCCCTACCGGCCGTAGAGGCGGCTGCTGCTCTGACAATTCTTGATATGAGAAAGGAACAATAAAATGGAACTTTTAGACCTTCGAAACAACTTAAATGAAATTGACAATGAAATTATTGCACTTTTTAAAAAGAGAATGGGTATTTCTCTTGAGGTTGCAAAATACAAAGAGCAAAATAACATGAACGTTCTTGATACGGAAAGGGAAAGAGAGCTTTTAAACAGGGTTGCAGAGTTGGCCGGCGATGAATTTGACCACTATGCACGAATTTTGTATACAACGATAATGGACATATCCCGCTCTTATCAGCATACTTATCTAAGCCGTGATTCATCTCTTGCAAAGCTTATTAAAGCCTCTTTGAACAACACGCCCGATATGTTCCCGAAAAAGGCCATTGTAGCCTGTCAGGGCGTTGAGGGGGCATATTCACAGCACGCCTGCGAAAAGATTTTCGGTGCACCTTCGATTGTTTACTTTGCAAGCTTTGACAATGTTTTTTCGGCAGTTGACAAAGGGTTTTGCCAATACGGCATACTCCCCATTGAAAACAGTACAGCAGGCTCTGTTAATCATGTTTATGACCTTATGGAAAAGTATAATTACTATATTGTCCGCAGTACACGTTTGAAGGTTGAACACTCACTTCTTGCAAAAAAGGTTACCCGCCTGAATAATATAAAAGAAATCTTTTCTCATCCGCAAGCGATTGAACAGTGCGGCGAATTTCTCAGTTCTCTTGAAGGTGTGAAGGTTACCGTTTGCGAAAACACTGCCGCCGCCGCAAAATCAGTGGCTGAAAGTGACAGAGAAGATATTGCGGCAATTGCCTCATCAGACTGTGCCGCACTTTATAGCCTTGGTGAAATTGCAGATAATATACAAAACAGCGATAACAACCATACACGTTTTATCTGCATTTCAAAAAACCTCGAAATATACCCCGGTTC
>CAZUVQ010000039.1:0-15469 GCA_964623915.1 uncultured Oscillospiraceae bacterium | reverse complement strand
TGTCCGGTTATTGCGCTGTTTTACTACCCTATAAAATTACACTACTCTCAAACGGTAGATACTATGTTTAGATTTGATGTTGGGTTTTACTACCCTATAAAATTACACTACTCTCAAACCTCAAATTTTGAGAAAATGCCACTACGCATCAGCGAACCAAACAGGGTATAGGTTTATATTATACATAAATCTTTATCTATGATAATCTTTTTTTCATATTTTGAATCAGGATAATGCTTTGTACCAATAACAAGAATACTAAGTTTTGAATAAAGAATGTTTTTATAAAAATATTCTATTTCATTATCTGAAATATAATCCCTTATGTTTACAAGTATAAAGCATTTGTTACGCTCTAACATTACTGTATTTTTCATAAATTCCATTAGTTTTTCACTTAAAGATTTAACATCCTTGCGGAATTGTACACTCGCCCCCTTTAGTACACATGATACATCAAAACTGGTCGTAATATCAAGAGAAAAATCAGTATAGTCAATAATCTTTCTAATATATTCTATGTTTTTTGATATTAGTTCCTGTGTTTCAAAAAAGAAATCTTCATTATTCATTATGGATATAAGCTTATTATTCAGTTTATTTACAAGAGTTTTAGGATTTATATCAAATGGTATAAATTCTGACATCAATAACATGTTGTCGTTCATCGTGAGAATTTCATTATTCTCGAAAAGCACAATGTCACCATCTAATTTTTCATATATCTGGTTTGAAAAATCCGTCAATAGGTCTGAAAAGTAAGCTTGATTTTCTACTATAATACAGTTGATTTTTTCTTCAGCCGAAAGGTTTATCTGCTCCGGAATAAGGGGTATTTTTAGTTTCATAATATAACCAACCTTCTGTCGTCATTTATTACTTCGGACTTATTCTCTCCAATAAGCATTTCTGATTTTGCGAATTGTTTTTCAGTTACGGACATAATTTGAACCAAACCGTTAGCGGGCTTATTTTTGCGTAAATTATCCATTATTGAATTTACACCTGTTTGATTTAGTGCTATTTTATAATAAACAGACTCCTGAAGCATAACAAAACCACTTTTTATCAGATGCTTTCTAAATCTTGTATAGTTTCGTCTTTCTTCTGCTGATAAAGTAGGCAGGTCAAAAAACACTAATACTCTCATATATCTATAACTCATAATAATAAAATCTAATTAATGAGACATCATTTTCGCTTAATGCATCAAAAACACTACGGCAAAATACTTTAATTGCATTGTACACATATTGTGTTGTTTTGTCAATCGCAACCTGCTGATTTAAGATATCTATAAGCATATGTTTTTCTTCCTTTTCAAATACCGTAAATTCATATTCTTTTACCTTGCGGTCAACAAGAACTCTAAACGGTTCCATCAAATCACACGATAGATTAAATTGATTAAACATATTTTTATGAAATATTCCAAGCTGTGTAAGGTATCCATTGGCAACAACCTCACGATTAAATGCTGATAGGATAATGCTATACCCATAATTTAGTGCAGCATTTGTAATTATATCGGCGGTTCTTGTAAAGTTTTTTCCAAACAAGGCATTAAAGTAAACTTTTGCAGCATGACCTTCACGGTTTGTTACATCGCCTATTTCTATTTCGTTAACATATGACAACAATAGCTGTGACTCATCAGAATATCCAAGCTCACCTATAAATTCCGCCTGCTTTCTTATTTTTTCTGCGACAATTTCACCCCACACAGTACGTTTCAATGTATCGTTCCATTCAAGTTGATTTTCAACCTTTCGACTACAGTCATGGCTTCCATAATAAGATACAAGTTCTGCACATGGGTTTCTTTTTTCATCACAGAATATTATTTTTATTTTTCTTGACGCAAGCTCTGCGATAAGGCAGCCTGTCATCGAAATGGCGGTGTTTTCCAAAATCACAATTGATATCTCATCAAGAAAAATTCGTTTCAAATCATCTTCCGAGCGTATTTCCATATAATTCATTTTTAAATCGAGCTTGCATCTTTTTGTAATAACAACCGTTCTCCAACTCATAGTATCATGAGGTTTTCAGACCTTTTTTCATACAAGCCGGTTGAACTTTGGTCAATTATATATAATTCATTGCAATTAAGTGAGGATATTTTTGAATTCGCTGTAATAACTCCACTTTGTCCACTACCCCCTATAGATTTTAAGTCACAGCCCGTAGTTCTGCCGGTTTTAAAAATATTAATAATATTCATTAAAACCTTAACTTGTTCTTCTATTGAGACCTGATTAAAAATGTCAATGCCATCTTCAAGAGTCTTTTTAGTTGTTGTTTTAATAAATGATTGGCTTTTATAAACATTTGCATTACATTTATTTAATAATAAATTATATAATTCACTATTTTCTTCATTTGATATTCTATCAAAGAGTGAGTCGATTTTTAATGGTTTCCTATTTTTCTTAGCCTTATCTATTAGATTTGCCAATCTTTTTATATAATCATCCCATTTTTCTGTTACTATTAGCGATACTGCTGATGAAAGCACAAGGGTTTTACCACCTTTTGATTTTGAAGCAATATTTGCTCTAAATCCATCCATTTCAATCATTGTATTAATTTTTAGAATTTTTCTACCCAAAATAAATTCTGGATTTTTTAGATTATATCGCTCTGCAAGATAATTAAGAGCAAATAAATCATCTCTTTCAAATTCATCTCTTATCATCAAATCAACGGGTATTATTGATAGTGCCGCCTCGCCTTTTTCAGCATGTTTTACTAATGTAAAATATGTTGCAGTTGTATTATTATAACCTCCATATTTACTTGTATCTAAACCTTTTTTTATAGGAATAAGGTCATTTTCCTTGTGTGGAGCTCTGTTAAGTAATCGATTGAACAGTTTACCATTTCTGCAATAGGAATACCTGACATAATTAATATTGTTTTTGCGCATAGTACTCATAACGGTGCTTAAAGAACTGCCGTCACTTTTCCAAGCACATTTATTACCTCTAATTATATCATGAGACAACAAGCCTTGTCCTTCCTTTGCCGTTAATTTTAATGTGTATTTACTGTTGCCGCCGCTTTCTTTAATAAAATTTAAAGGATTTCGTGTAAATTTTACATCATAAATATTACCCATTACAATATTAAGATAAGCATCCTTTGCATGATGGAGGTCATTTATTACTCGGTTTTTTGGTAGTCCAAAAGCATGCCTAAAATCACTTACAAGCCCTGCCTTTACATAAACAATATCATTACAATACTCTTTTAATATTACTGTTAATGCCTTTATTGACTGTCTTGTTTCAACCAATTGTCTATTAATAAAACCTGCAAGTTCTTCATCTTTAAATGGAGTTTTTCTTGTTAATCGATACAGTTTTTCACTTGAAATTAAATTTTTACTTGAAAGAATTTGCCAAAAACCATTCATTTTTAACTGAATATCTGATGGCAAAGGATAATTATCAGATTTTGCTCCATTTGCCTCCTTTTCAACTAAAACCATATTATCAAAGCTATCATCTTTTATCCTTGCTTGCGGATATATATGGTCTATATCATATCTGTTATTATCAGAGAGAGCTTCTATACTTATTGGCTTGCCTGTATACATACACCTTCCTAATTGCAAATAGTATAAAAATAGTTTCTTGCTCTTTAGACTATCATCAATTTCATCATTAAGTTTGTTGATAATATCACCGTAGTCTGACGCATTTAACGTTTTATACATTTCAAGTAATTTATCTTTTCTTGAAGCTTTTCTTGATGGTTCATCTTCACTGCCTCTTGCCATTTCAATAAATATCTTCGACGGTGCATTTCCTTTTTTGATATGTATGATTTCTTTTAACACATCAATAGTTCTGTAAATTGCTCGTTTTGCAGATGCCGGAACATACATTTCTTTCATCATATCTTCAAGCAAAAGGGGGTTTAAACAATAGTATTCTTTATTTAATCTATCAATAATTTCTCCAAATAAATATCTTGCTGACAACAGTTCCATAAGGTTACAGTTCGTTTCCCACATCATACGTATTATCGTCATCATTTCGCCTGTTTCGGGATTTGGTGCCTCAATTTCACTCAAAAGCTTATATGAAAGCCTACCATATTCAGAAAAGTTCATATTTGCTATATATGACAAGTCTTCTTTGCTGTCATTTAATGTATGGAAGTTTTCTTTTAACCAAATTCGAAGCCTTCTTTTATCGGTTGTTATCGTTGCTCTGCTTATAATTTTTTCCGCATCATTTTCAGTTATTTTTCCGCTTATCAATAAACGTTTGAATTTATGATGTGAGGATAAAGACGATTTGATTTTATCATCTATTCCACTTATATCGTTAGCTATTATACCCTGTGTTTTAAACCACTTTGAAATTTCCTTTTTTGTTATAGTCTTCTTACTGTTTACAAATAAATCAGTGTATAAGTTCTGTTTTAAATTAACACTTATTGGTTTATCATTGACCTTAATCTTATTTATTTCATTCAGAACCATAAATTTTGAATACAGCAATGATGCTTTCGGTATAACATCTTCTCCGGCCAGGTATGTACATTTAGAGGTCATGCGCCTAATAAATGATTCTTCACTTTTCTCCAAATCGACCATTTCATTGAAATTCCATGGATATATTTTACCCGGCTTTCTTTCAAGCCACGCAAATTTATTGTTATATTTGTTTAAAGGCCCGACATAATAAGGAATTTTGAATTCAAAAACAGAAAGTATTTTTTCTGCCGTCGTCAGCCCGCTGATATCCGTTTCTTTTAAAAATTCCAGATAATTCTCTGCGTTATTCAATATTGATTTTAGCTCATAAAAATACAGTTGAGAAGGTATTATTCTGTTATCAGTTGTTTTCTGTTTGGGAATGAAATCTCCATTATCAATGCGACTTATCATGTTATTGAAAGATTCCTCATCCCCTTTATCAGGAGTGACGTTTTTAAAAATTGATTTCAAATATTTCAAAAAATCTTCTTGTTTTGTGCGTTTCAAATCGTTTTTGTCACCATATAAAACAGATTTTACATTCCCCGAATATGCAGTATAATTATTTATTTTAGAATCTATAGTCCTGAATACTTCATTATATTTTTCATGAATATATTTTTTGACGAATTTTTTTAATAATGCTAAATCTTTTTTGTGGTTTTCATATATTGTAATTTTTGACCTTGAAATATATTTATCTTCTGTTCCATTCATCATGTGCATTGTTAATGACCAATTATATATCGCCTTTAAGGCAAGAAGCAATTCACAATCTTCTCCGATATCATGCATTACATCCTCGATAACGTCATCTATATCAGCCTTTGCAAATGACAATTTATTTGCTTCCAAAGACTCGTAATCATCATTATCAAATAGCACTGCCAAAGAAAACTGCCCACCCGACATAGCTTTCAATATCTCTTTTTGCTGTTTATCCAGTTTTATTGTCGGATATAATACTTTTTGTAATTCCTCCTGCATTCTTTTAATGCCGAGATCATTCTTCAAAACATTTTGGAGGCTAATTATATCGACAATTTCCCATGGCTCTACATCAAAGCATTTTACAAAGGCTTGATATATACTATCAAAAGATAAAATATTATCAATATTGTCATTATCCATATCAAAAAGAAAATGTCCTCTATGTGATATCAAGTATGATACAGCAAGATATACAAGACGTACATCATGGGGTTCTTTATTATCTATAAGTTCCATTATAAGATGGTGGATAGTAGGGTATTTTTTATGGTAATCAAAATCTTTAAACCCCGAGTCATTAAATAATGTATCAGATGAGCTCAAGATATCGTTTTTATCTTCCATATATAGCGAGCTTTCATCAAGGCGTTTAAAAAAATGCTCGTCCTTTTTTGATATTTCCATTGCAAACATTTCACGTATTAAATCACTTCTTTGTTTACGTCTGTGAAGTCTTCTTCTTGATGTTCTGAATCCTCGTCTTTCTGCCGAGGTGGTTGCCTCATCAAATATCTGTACTCCCCACATTGCCTTTCCGTTATACTTTTCTAATTTATACTCGTCATTTGTTACTGCATACCCGACTGAGTTTGTTCCGATATCAATTCCTAAAAAATAATTATTTTCCATCTTGACAACACTCCTCAAATGTGTTATTTTATATTCATAGGATTTACTACCCTATAAATTACACTACGAGTTCAAATAAAAATTTATTCAAATCGTTCGTTTATCGTTCTGCACTAATGTGTGCGTCAAAAGGTTCACTTTAAAGTGAACTTTTTTATTAGGTGTCAGGGGGATGGGGGGGTTGACATTCAAACTTTTAAAACAATTCCCCTATTTATACCCGTCAATCTCTCGATTTGCCTTATAGACAATCCCTTTTCTTTTAACTTTTTTATATGTTTATCTCATTTATATAAATCCAGTGTTTGAAATTCAGAAGGATTTTTGCATTTACTTATAAATCATACTATTCGCAATTTCATCATTTATACGGCGCACTTATTCTTCACTAACAAATAGTGTACCGGTATCGCGGCAAAGATACTGAACAGCTGTCCGGCCGGTCATCAGTGCAACAGGAAGTCCGCCAGGCGGCATCATACGCTGCCCCGCAAAATATACGCCGGACAACCCATTGATAACGGCAGGATAGCTTTTCATCTTCATACCCGACGTCATTTCAGTCATCCAAGACCCTTTCCAGTTGCCGCAGTAACGTTCATAGGTTAACGGCGTTGCCACGTCGCAAACCTCTACCTGTCCTTTTATTTCGGGAATCAAATGGGATAACTCCTCTATCACCATATCCGCCAGTTTTTGTTTTTCATCCTCATAGGTTTTTTCTTCTTTGGCCTTTTTCCAAAAATCATAGGTATCTCCATCAAAAATAATGGTGATGGCAGTTTTTCCTTCGGGAGAATAGGTTGGATCCGACGCATAATTATTCACATTAAGGTATTCATATTTTTGTGTCCACATCTCTGTAAAAGCGGACAGGTATGCCTTTGTGGTCATATTCTATAAAGGGTTCGGGATAGTGAATTTGAACGCTGTCGTCCAGCGCACCCACAGTCCTCCATAACTTATTAATGGGTTCCTTTCCATCGGAGCCTGTCAGCCAATGCATGCCGCCCTCAAAAAGATACCCCTTCCTCTTCCAAGAAGTACAGTTCCCGCCCGCTATGCAGTGACTTTCTAAAACTGTGACATCAAAACCACACCTTTTCGCATAAACACCCGCACTAAGCCCCGCAATGCCGCCGCCTACAACAATGACTTTCTTTTTCAAGGTACTTTCCTCCAATTGTTTTATATAATTTAGTAAAAACACTGTAAAATGAGATCTCTGAACTCAATATTATACAAGATTTAAGATATATCTAATATACCATAACTATCCAAAACCTGCAATAGTTAGCAATAAATAGTTTGTTAATTATTTATTGCCTTAATTTTTGAGTTACACTTTTTTCAAGAAAAGTGTAACCCATCATTGACAACTGCAGAAAAATCATTTTAAAAATCCGAAAAAACTATTGACAATTAATGCCCTATCTGCTATAATAACTTCTGTTGTTAAGCAAGGTTTTAGTAACAATTACTGTAATATATAATATTTGCGCGCATGCTGGAATTGGCAGACAGGCACGTTTGAGGGGCGTGTGGGCAACCCCGTGTGAGTTCAAGTCTCACTGCGCGCACCAAAAAAGGCATTTTTTTAAAAAAGTGTCTTTTTCTTTTATATTCTTATTTTTTATGAAATTTTTTCTATAAATTGTTGAAAAATTTTTATATTGCATTTAATTACCAGCCTATGGTATAATTATTTTATACTCATATGAAAATCAGGAGACAAATATGGATATAAAAGAGTCGACACTTCGGAAGAATTATGCCCGACAAGGCAAATGCAGCGGTAAAATGCGGTGTTTCAAGATTTTTTTAAAAAATAAGCCGGAATCAAAATAATCGGCTTTTCGTTATGCTCATATAAACAGAATATTACTGAATTCAGCGGGAAAATTAATTATATGAAAGCATTGATTTTTGCTTATAAGAGGTATGAAAAATGGATATTAAAAAAAAGAGATTAAAAATAATTGTAATATCGGTTGCGTTGGCACTTGTTATAGTTTCTGTGGCGGTTTTTGCAGGAATTAAGATTAATACCTATAATAAGGGAGTAAAATATCTTTCTGACGGAGAGTTTAGAAGGGCAGTAACGGAATTTGGCAAAGTATCTGCCATAGGCTTTTTCAAAAGCAAATATGAAGAAGAAGTCAAACAAGCAGCAAATATTTTATATGAAAAGCTGTCATCGGGCGAAGCTTCGTATGAAGAAGTAATGAAAAGCATAAAAATCCTTGATAAAATTGTAGAAATGGATGATACTATTGACCGTTTTGAGATGCTTGATGAATCAATTAAAAATTATAATAAGGGAGAGGAATACAAGTCATCAGGTGAGTATGTTTCCGCAATAGAAAGCTTTTCACTTATAGATAAAGGTGATGATTTTTACAAAAAAGCTCAGGACAGGATAAGTGAATGTACCGAGCTGTTGGAGACAAGAACAAGAACAAAGCTCGAGCAGTATAAACGTGATAAAAACTATAGTGAAGCTCTCGCTTTGATTAATAATATAAGCCCTTACCTTAAAAGGGGTAGCCTTGATAAATATAAGCAAACCTTTGAAAACCAGAAAAGTCAGATTGAACAAAAACAGGAACAAAATGAAAAATTACGTGCATATGAAGGAAAATGGATTTCATCTTCTGAAGAATTGAACCAAGCAGTTATCGAGCTTACTGTCCACAAAATAGACTCTGCGCTTGCAAACTTTTCCATGTCTTTTACAGATAACTCAAAAAAAGCTCGTACAGCATTTACAAAGAATGTAAATGGCACTGTGAGGGGCAACGTGGTTTCTGCCGAATATAAGGACAATTTAGGTAACCGTGGAAGAATTACTCTGACACTTAAAGATAATAGCATTTTGGTAAATGCTGCTCAGACCTATACTTCAGATAAAGAGCTTAGTCTTGCTTGTAATGGCATTTGTTACAAAGATTAGGAAAACAATTATCAATCGTTTTATTAACGCTTGAAGCCCTCTCAGGGTTCGAATCTCTCCGGGCAAAAAAAGAGCCGATACTTTCAGTATCGGCTCTTTTTTTTGGCGTGCCTGGAGGGATTCGAACCCCCGACCTTATGGTCCGTAGCCATACACTCTATCCAGCTGAGCCACAGGCACATATATTATCATAATGTCTCAAGAGGCTTGCGTTTGAGAACAGAAACAATTATAGCATAATTGTAGATAATTTGCAATGATTTTTTCAAAAAAACTTTATAAACCTTAATAATAAAAAAAACATCCTACTATTACTTGACACAAACCGATAATCTGCTATTGAAAAATCATATTTTTTAGTGTAAAATATAAAATGATGAATGAGAGGTAATATATATATGAATAAAGTGTTAGGACATTTTATTACTGTTACACGCCACCGACATGAGGTCATAAAGCACTGTGCAAAGGTAGGTATTTTGTGGCAAGGTCTTTTTCATGACCTTTCAAAATATACTCCGGCAGAATTTATTTCAGGAGTTAAATACTTTTCTGATGGAAAAAAAAGCCCAAACGAGAAGGAGCGAACCCAGGTGGGTTATTCAAAAGCCTGGCTTCATCACAAGGGCAGGAACAGACACCATTTTGAATACTGGAATGATTATAATCCAATAACAAAAAAGCTTTATCCTGTAAGAATGCCCTTGAAATATGTTATTGAAATGTTTTGTGACCGTGTTGCAGCGAGCAAAATATATCAGGGAAAAAACTATACGCAATTGCAGCCGCTTGAATACTTTTTGAAGGCAAAAGGCAGAAGGTTTATTGATGAAGAAACATCTGACCTTCTTGAAAGCTGGCTTACTATGCTTTCAGAAAAAGGAGAGGATGAAACATTCAGATATTTAAAAAGTTTCGTTAAAAAACAAAAAAATAACCTCAAAAAATGACATGGTTTTCTGTGTCATTTTTTTAAAACCATTAAAATTGCATCTTCTTTTGGGTTATTATAAAAATTCACCCTCTCACCCATTACCTTGAAATTATGTTTTTTGTAAAGAGAAATGGCGGGATAGTTTGATTTTCTGACATCAAGATAAATACAATTTGCCCTGTTTATAAGTTCTGTCAGCAGTTTCTCTCCTATCCCCTTTCCACGCCTGTCACGTTTTACGGCAAAATTCAAAATTTCATATTCACCAAAAACCTCACTGAAAATCAGCACGCCTTTTACATCTGTTCCGTATACAAGAACAGTGTGAGCTTTGTTTTCTATGCTTTCCGTAACGCTAAGCTCACTCCATGGAGATTTTGTATCAGCAAGAATATCCGCAATTATATGAGCATCCCGGGCTGCGGCTTTTCTTATCATATTTTCATTTCCTCAACACATTTTTCTATAATGGCGGCACATTTTCTGTAAGTTTCAAGATTACCGCCGAAAGGATCAGTTATATCACCTTCTATTCCTGCATACTCGCAAAGGGTATAAACCTTTCCCTTTGCCTCGGGAATCACTCGGATGATTTTTTCTTTTTGCGATTTTGTCATTGTAAGCAAAACATCAGCTTCCTCAACGTCTTTTTCATCAAGCTGACATGAGATATGTGCCCTAATGTCAAGCCCCTTCTCATTCATTATTTCACAGGCATTTTTAGAAGGCCCTGAAGGCAACGCAACATAAAGCCCTCTCGAAATTACATCTTCATCAGGGAATTTTTTTTTGATAAGTGCTTCAGCTATAGGGCTTCTGCATGTATTGCCCGTACAAACAATTACAATCTTCAAATTTTATTACCCCCCGCTGATTTAAATATTCTGTTTCTTACAGCGTATCCGATGCCGCACTCTTCAGGCGGTATGGCAAATATTTTGTCAACACCGAGCTCATCAAATTTTCTCAGGTTGTAGAAAAGATGAGCCGCATATTCTGTCGCATTGTCTCCTGCCGATATCACATGTTCAGATGAAAACATGGAAGGGTTTACATTATAGCAGAGAACGCCGCTATTTTTATCTGAAAGACGGTTTATTCTCTTTACGGCGTCATCACCTTCCGCAATATATAACGGCGCTTTGGGCGCATAATGGCGGTATTTCATACCCGGGCTTTTCGGTGCACCGCTCCCATTACCGAAAACAATATCGGGCAGTACTGCCGATATTTCTTCAATAGTAACAGCACCCGGTCTTAAAATGGCTGGCGGTGATACAGTAAGGTCAAGCACAGTGGATTCAACACCGAAAAATGCACTGCCGCCGTCAATAATTATATCAGCTTTGCCCATCATATCATCTATTACGTGGTCTGCGGTAGTGGGGCTTGGTCTGCCCGATAAATTTGCACTTGGTGCAGCTATGGGTTTTCCTGATAATTTTATCAATGCAGTTGCAACCGGATGCGACGGCAGCCTTAATGCAACAGTATCAAGCCCTGCGCTTACCACCTTTGGAACTTTGTCAGAGCGTTTTAATATCATAGTCAGAGGACCGCCCCAAAATTTTTCGGAAAGCTTTAAAAATTCATCCGGAACTTCTTTTACAAGTGGATAAACCTCATCCACCGATGAAACATGAACTATAAGCGGATTATCCTGTGGCCTTCCCTTTGCTTTAAATATTTTTTTTACAGCCTCCTCATTTAGCGCATTTGCCCCAAGGCCGTAAACCGTTTCAGTTGGAAATGCGCACAATCCGCCTTCTGCTATGGCTTGTGCCGCCTTTTTCATTTCTTCCGTATTGATATTTTGTGGGTCAATCTTTATTACCTTTGTCATTATCTTCTCCGTATTTTACAATTTCTGTGCCCTTATAATATGTTTTTAAAATTTCTTTGTAATCCATGCCATTTTCAGCGTAATATTCCGCACCGTACTGGCTCATTCCGACTCCGTGTCCCTTTCCTCTTGTATGAAAAATAAAGTTTTCTTCTGAATTTTCTACGGTAAATGTAGCGGAAGGCAAACTAAACATTTCCCTTACTTCAATACCAGTGAACACTTCACCGCCTAAATCAATACTCCCCACCGAGCCACTGTCATTATAGCTGACATTTCCTATATAAACTTCAATTACTTTATTTCTTTTTTCCAATATCTTTTCTGCGATAACTTTTTTTGAAACTGTAATTTCATCACTATATTTTGGTGATTTTGCGTCACCGGGGCTGTCAACACTCACCAAATACGGCACAGCGTTACCCCATACATCTACTGCATTCTCTGTTTTTCCGTTACTTGTTGAGTGAAAAACGGCTTGTATGGGCTCACCGTTATATACAAGTATTTCTTTTTCAGTGCTTTTTATTGCACTGTTTATCTTATCGCCATAACTTTCCACCCAATCCGCTCCAAGCTCTTCTGTTATCTTATCACCATCAAGATAAGCCTTGCAATGAGTGGGGTCCGTACATACATCCGCATCGGGATGGTCAGGGTTACGTGTTTTTGTTTTATTTATTATGTAAGTTCTCGCTGCTACAGCTTGTGCTTTTAGTGCTTCCTCGTGAAATGATGCAGGCATTTCCCCCGTCAAAACCCCAAAAAGGTATTTTTCAAGTTCAAATTCCTTTAACCCCTCATTAGTGCTGACTTTTATCTGAATATCCTCTGTGGTATCAGTATCAGTTTCCCTAACCACTTTTTCAGAAAATATAAATACAATAGCAGATGGAAGAATAATAATTACAAAAAGCATCAAAGCAATAAACACAAAAACTTTCTTCAAAAGTTTGTCCCCCTCGCAAAATATTTAATAATATCTTATGAAGGGGCACATATTTATATTACTCTATTCAATCAAAATATCATCTTCAGACTGTACAGGTTCATGTATTACCGGTGGATTTGTATGTTCTCCCGACCCCTCAGAACCTGCCTCTTCGGGAGTAACACCTGCTTCAGGTGCCCTGACGCTATTGCCGTCCATTTCATTTCCCTCATGCAACTTGTCACAGACTTTTTTGGGTTTACTTTCGGGGTTGCTTTTAACATTTATCACTGATTTACAATAAGGACCCGCAAGCAGACCTGTTTCGGTACATGCAGAATATGTCACAACCTTATGTTCATCACACAATTTTGAAGGGACATAGCCATCTTTTGCAGTGTGTTCCCCATTTTCAATACCAAGAGCGGAAACTCTCTTTCTTGAGCCCTCACAGCCTTCGTGGGCACGCAAATCAGATTTTGTACAAATAAAATATTCCTTGTGGAGTGTGCATTTTTCCGTCGGTAAATTAGGGTCATCCATATTCATACTTTTCACCATAGAACCTCTGATATCCAATTCACACAAGGCTGTAGCAAGCTTTCCGCTCACCTTGCAGACCTTTACCTTTCCGTCAATAGCATTCCCACTGCGTTCAAAAGCTTTATTTTCAAGATTCTCATGAACCTTACTCATAACCTTTCTCCAAATAGTTGCCGATGGGTTGCCGGGCGCATAAAAGGATTTGGGCTGGTCATATCCGAACCATACCGCGCCTACATAATAAGGCGTATATCCTACAAACCATCTGTCTTTATCCGCCGTTGATGAACCGGTTTTACCTGCGACTTTAATATTACTGAGTGCGGCACCTGTGCCTGTACCGTTTCTGACAACATTTATGAGCATATCAGTCATAAGAAATGCGTTTTCTTCACTGATTGCCCTCTTGCCCTTATCCTCTCCACCTAAAATAATTTTACCGTTATGGTCTTCAACCCTTACATAAGTTGTAGGTTTTTTATATACCCCGTGATTGGGAAAAATACCAAAAGCACCTGCCATTTCCATGACACTGACTCCGTCTGTAAGGCCACCCAACGACAGCGAGCTGAAGTTTTTATCCGAATATGTTTTTCCGTTCACTTCCCTATTTTCTACAAGACTTGTTATTCCAACTGAATTTTCAAGAAAATTGTATGATTCGTCAACTGTCAGACGCTGCAATACTTTTACAGCCGGAATGTTAAGTGACCTCGTCAACGCATTTTTTGCCGTAACTGCTCCATGGAATTTATTATCGGAATTTTTAGGAGCCCAGCCGTTAATGTTTATCGGCGCATCAAGAATAATTGATGACGGCGAAATAATTCCATATTCAAGTGCAGGAGCATACACTGCAATAGGTTTTATGGCAGAACCCGGCTGACGCAATGTCTGTGTGGCACGATTTAACGTCATCCTTCCGTTCTGGTTTCCTCTGCCCCCCGCCATACCCAAAACAAAGCCCTTATATGGGTCTGTAATAATCATTGAAGACTGAAGCGTTTGGTTTCCATAACTTGCAGGAAAATTTTTGTCGTTACTGTAAACCTCATCTATAATGCCCTGAATTTCAGGATTCATGGTGCAATAAATCTTAATGCCGCCGGCATAAAGCATTTTCATGGCTACCTGTTTTGCATAACCTGCATCAATTAAATCTGCAAGAACTTCATTGATAACCGCATCGGCAAAATATGATTTTGTTTTAACCTCTTCAGTAACCGTATCCTCTTGGCAGAAGGTGAGATTTGATGATAAAGCCTCATTTAATTCTGCACCCGAAATATAACCAAGTTCTTTCATTTTTATAAGAACAACCCTTCTTCTCTCCTCGTTACTCTCTGGGTTTGAAATAGGGTCATACCTTGAAGGGTACTGTGTTATTCCGGCAATAGAAGTAATTTCCGCAAGTGACAGCTCATTGACATCCTTGTTAAAATACCGCTTTGCCGCCGCCTGAACGCCATTGCACTGCCGGCTTAAGAATATAGTATTTAAATAAAACTCCAAAATTTCTTCTTTTGAATATACGAGTTCAATTTTAACTGACCTGTATATTTCCTGAAGCTTTCTTTCAATTGTGACATCATCGTCACCTGAAAGATTTTTAACAAGCTGCTGCGTTATTGTGCTTGCTCCGTAAGATGAATCACCCTTTGAAATAAAGGTAGTGACTGCACCAATAAGCCTTTTTATGTCAAAGCCATGGTGGTCATAAAACCTTTCATCCTCAACTGATACAAACGCATTAATCATGTTTTTGGGAATGTCTTTATAGTCAACCCAAATCCTATTCTCACTGTCATATAACCTGTCATATTCAACTTCTTTTCCTGTTTGCGCATCAGTGTAGTAAATAAAAGATGTCAGATCAAGCTTCATTGTATCAAGATAAACATCTTCGGCCGATGAAATTTTGCTGCCGATTAAAAGTGTTGCCCCTGCCAATATTATGCTTATTAAAAACAGAAAAGTTATAAATATTGACCTGAAAAACTTATTCATAAAAAAACTCCTTAGTAAAGTGTATATCTATACATTATAATTGTACATCAAAACCATTAAAAAAGTATTACAAAATGACAAAAAGTTATCTCATAATAACATAATACATCTTTTGTATGGTTTTGTGAAGTGGTTTTTGCCATTTT
>CAZUVQ010000038.1:10744-15478 GCA_964623915.1 uncultured Oscillospiraceae bacterium | reverse complement strand
AACATAAAAACTCTTATAAGTCAATGAATTTTGACATAATAACACATATTTTTGTTGTATGTTTGACAATAATCAATATAAATGTTAAAATATCTTCTGATACGGAGGTAATAACATGGCTATATTAAGTGCCGGTGGGCTTTCCCGCAGTTTCGGGCAGGCTACACTTTTTGAAAATGTTTCATTTTCAATAGAGGCAAAAGATAAGGTTGGTTTTATAGGCTCAAACGGTGCAGGAAAAACAACTTTATTCAAAATTATCACAGGTGAGGATGCACCGGACAGCGGAACTATTACATTATCGGGAAACATCACCTTGGGTTATATGGAGCAGTATCTTAGCAGGTCTTTAGGAAAAACAGTTTATGAAGAAGCTCTTTCGATTTTTGATAATCTTCAGAATATGGAACTTGAGCTTATTAAAATTGCAGACATGATTGATAAAGGACAAGATGCCGCACAAATCCTTCACCGTCAGCATGATTTACAGGAAAAATATGAATTTGAGGGCGGTCTTATATATAAAAGCCGTACAAGGGCGGCACTCATGGGTTTGGGGTTTTCAGAAGAAGAATTGCTTCTCCAGTGCGAGGTATTAAGCGGCGGTCAAAAAACACGGCTGTCTCTTGCAAGGCTTCTGCTTTCAAATGCTGACATTTTACTTCTGGATGAACCTACAAATCATCTTGATATGGATGCCATAGCATTTTTAGAAGACTATTTAACATCATATAAGGGTGCTTATATAGTAATTTCTCATGATAGGTATTTTCTTGATAAAGTAACTACAAGCACGTTTGAACTTGAAAACCGTCAATTAAAGGTTTTCAACGGAAATTATTCAAAATACATGTCATATAAAGAAAATGACCGTGAAATAAGGCAGCACAGATATGAAAGTGAACTAAAGGAAATAAAGAGAATTGAAGGAATAATAGAACAGCAACGAAGATGGAACAGAGAAAAAAACATAAGAACGGCTGAAAGCAAGGAAAAAATGCTTGACAAGAAAAAAGCTTTGCTAGAAAAACCGGAAACACAGAGCAGTGCAGTAATAATGGATTTTTCTCCTGTCAGAGAATCAGGGTTTGATGTATTGAAACTAACTGATATAAAGAAATCCTTTGACGGCACAGTTTTATTTGAAAATGCCAATGTTGATATAAAAAAGGGCGAAAAGGTTTTCTTTTTGGGCGGCAACGGCAAAGGTAAAACAACTCTTTTAAATATAATAACACAGCGAACCTCTTGTGACAGCGGAGAGATAAGATGCGGAGCTAAGGTTGATATCGGCTATTATGAACAGCAGTCCTCCGACCTTCATGGTACAAAAACCGTAATTTCACATATACGCGACAACCACCCGAATCTGTCTGACACAGAGATAAGAAATTATCTTGCGGCTTTTCTTATAAAAGGCGATGATGCTTTCAAACAGCTTGATAACCTGAGCGGCGGAGAGAGAGCTAAGGTTGCGCTTTTAAATCTTATGCTTGCTAAACCAAATCTGCTAATTTTGGATGAACCTACAAATCATCTTGATATAGGCTCACGCGAGGCACTTGAAAAAGCACTCCTCTCCTATCCGGCAACTGCAATAATTGTATCTCATGACCGTTATTTTGTAAACAGACTTGCAACTAAAATTTATACTGTAAGTACTTGTGGAACAACAGAATATATGGGTAACTATGATTATTATTTGCAAAAATACCAGCCGGAAAAAAAGCCGTACATCGAAAAAAAAGAGAAAGATAACAGTTATTTGCGTGAAAAGGAACAAAAATCTAAATTGCGTAAAGCTGAAAATCAATTAATACGCTGTGAGGAAGAAATTGAAAAACTCGAACTTATAATATCGTCGCTTGAGGATGAGCTTTTGAAAACTGCTTCTGATTATGAGCGTGCCATGGAGCTTACCGAAAAAATATCTCAGAAAAAAGAAGCCCTTGAAAGGCTTTATGAGGATTGGGAAGATTATAACCTGGGCTTTGATGATATAAAAATCGATTAGTTAATATGTCAATTAGAAGTATACCCAAAAATAAAAAGTGGCGCAATACACGCCACTTTTTTTCAGCCTCTTTTATAATTACTGCCTCTTTTTGATTCAACATTACGCTTAATGTCATGCATTTTTTCATCACTGTCCTGCTTAAATCGCAGCATTTTGTCTTCAAAAGACATATTATCGCCTTTTCTTCCCCATGAGAATTCCTCAGGATGTCTAATATTCTGCCTGTTTTTCTGTTCTTTCTGTTCGATCTGTTTGATGGATAAACCAATTTTCCCATTTTTTTCCACAGATACAACCTTTACTTTTATCTCCTGGCCCTCTTTAAGAACAGATTTGATATCTTTTACAAATTCGTTTGATACCTCTGAAATATGTACAAGACCCGTCTTTCCGTCACCAAGATCAACAAAAGCACCGAAATTTGTTATCCCCGAAACCTTACCGCCTACAATTTTTCCAATCTCTACAGACATATAGGAAAATTTCCTCCTTTGGATATTTAAATGTATATATCAATAATTTACTTTCCTGTTACGTCTACAAATACGGTTTCATCGGGTCTGACATATCCGAGGCGTTTTCTTGCCACATGTTCAACATACTCATCCGAACCGTAAACCTTTTCCTGATCCTCAAGTGCCGAATACTCCTTTTCTTTTTCAGAAATCAAAGCATTTGTTTCACTTATTTTTAGATTAAGAGCATCTATTTTTGATTGTTGCCCAATAATTGCAACAGATATATATATAATGAGTACAGCCACAAAGCAAATCTTGAAATTCAAACGTTTTTTCCTACGTTTATTTCTTCCTCTCATATTGTAAACCTCTCATTTTACTAAACAATATTATATTGTTTAATTATATTACAACTTTTCACATTTGTAAAGCATTTTTAATACATTTTAAGCAGTTTTCTTGTTTTTTTAAAATTATGTTTGAATCTGCACAAAATATGTGCTGTTTTTTTGTTTATTTTTGCCAAAGATATTACAACAAAACGTATTGGCACGCTTAAAATTTTGAACGGAATTAATATTATTTTCAATAAAAACTTCAATGCGGTCAATATTACAAAATATATTTTAGCAAAAATCAGCACAAGATACCTGCTGACAGTAGCGTGATAAAGTATGCCTCCTATCATTATACCTATAAATATAAAAAACCTTGGTTCACCGTAATTGTATTTGAGCAAAAGGGCAAAAACAATACCGGCGGTTATCAGCCAGAACAAAATGTCCTGAAATGCAACAAAACCCACCGAGGCGTTATGCTGTTTTCTGAAAGCCCTAAATAAATCAAAAACTACACCTGTCAGCGCACCACCCGTTATTGCAATATAAAAAATATATGCCTCACCTGCTACTGAATTTTCCACTATTTGAAAATCCCTGCAAAAAAGTTGCCTTTTTTTGTTTTTTCTGCATCTGAATATGTCATCGAGGTTATATCACCGTCAATTATTACATCCCCGGTTTCAACTGACAGCTTGTTAATATGAAGACCTTCTCCCCTGATAGTCAGCATCCCTGCCTGTGTAAATAATACAACGCTCTGCTCATCAAAGCTGTCAACATCCTCAACCCCTGAAACACTAAGCTTTTTCCTGTTTTCAAGAATTATGTTCTGCGAGATTTCCTTTGCAGTTGTCTTTGAAAATCTTCTTTCATCAATCATAATATCCGCCTTTCTTGCTCACATTCACATTTAGTGAGCCTGTATAAGTTTTATATCTGCCCCTGTGATTTTTGGGCAAATTAGCGGCGGAAGAAAACAAAAACTCCCACCTAAAATATTAGTATATAATATTTCAGTTGAGAGTTGTTTATACATAATTTTTGAATTATTTTACAAACTTTTGAATTGATGCCAAAATTTCAGGTGTTTCATCACTGTAAACTTGACAAATTATTGGCTTTGACAAATCAAGGCTGAAAATGCCCATTATAGATTTTGCATCTACAACATATCTGCCCGATGTAAGGTCAACTTCACCACTGCATCTATTTGCAACATTTACAAATTCTTTAACGTCATTTATGGATGATAACATAATTTCAAATATTTTCATAATATAACTCCCTTTCCATTTTTTAATATTATATCATTATAAATAAGTAAAGTCAATATCAATTATGTCATATTTTACGGCATTTTTTTGTGAGATTTTACACAGAGCAGTGCAATGTCATGCAAAAACTCGGCAATAATTTAGCTAAAAACCATTGTCATAATTTTCAAAATGTGATATTATGTATTACAAATGCTTTATTTACACTAATAGAAAGAAGGTTTTAAGATGAAAAAGGCGGATATTGGTTTAGTCGGTCTTGCAGTTATGGGTGAAAACCTTGTTATGAACATGGAAAGCAAGGGTTTTACAGTGGCTGTTTTTAATCGTACTCCGGAAAGGGTCAAAAACTTTGTGGAAGGCAGGGCGAAGGGTAAAAACATTATTGGTTCATATTCACTTGAAGAGTTATGCTCAAATCTTGCAAAACCACGCAAGGTAATGCTTATGATCAAGGCAGGTCAACCTGTTGATGATTTAATTGAAAAGCTAATTCCCTATCTTGAAGAAGGGGATATTATAATTGACGGAGGAAACTCGCATTTTCCCGACACAATAAGAAGAACGGAATATGTAGAAGGTAAAGGTCTGCTCTACATTGGAACAGGTGTTTCCGGTGGTGAAGAAGGTGCATTTTTAGGGCC
>CAZUVQ010000038.1:0-10734 GCA_964623915.1 uncultured Oscillospiraceae bacterium | reverse complement strand
CCGGATGCAGTATTGGACAAAATGTTATGGTTGCCCCTGATGTTGTTATTGGGGATAACGTTAAAATTCAAAACAATGTTTCAGTATACACTGGTGTGGAAGTGGAGAGTGACGCATTTTTAGGGCCTTCCATGATGCCCGGCGGCTCTCCTGCTGCATGGCCTTATGTAAAACCCATCCTTCAGGCTATCTGTGCCAAGGTTGAGGATGGTTCCCCCTGTTGTGATTGGGTTGGAGAAGGCGGCGCAGGTCACTTTGTAAAAATGGTTCACAACGGCATTGAATACGGTGACATGCAGCTTATATGCGAAGCGTATCAATTAATGCGGGATTACCTCGGAATGAGTGCTGATGAAATGCACGAGGTTTTTGCAGACTGGAACACACAGGAACTTGACAGTTATTTAATTGAAATCACACGTGATATTCTTGCTTACAAAGATACAGACGGAGAGCCCATAGTGGATAAAATCCTTGATACTGCCGGTCAGAAGGGCACAGGAAAATGGACAGGTATAGCCGCTTTGGATGAAGGCGTTCCCCTTACACTTATCGGAGAAGCTGTTTTCTCACGTTGCCTTAGTGCAATCAAGGAAGAAAGGGTTGCCGCCTCAAAAGTACTTAAAGGTCCAAAGCCTTCGTTTACAGGTGACAAGGCGGCTTTTATTAATGATATTAAAGATGCTCTTTATGCGGCTAAGATAGTTTCATATGCACAGGGTTACACTCTTATGCGTGCAGCCGCAAAGACATACGGCTGGAACTTAAATTACGGCGGTATTGCTTTGATGTGGCGCGGCGGATGTATTATCAGAAGCAAATTTCTTGGCAAAATCAAAGAGGCATTCGATAATAAACCGGAACTTACAAATCTTTTGCTTGACCCATATTTTGACAGCATTATAGACAAGGCAAATGCCGGTTGGAGAAGGGTTTGTGCAGCTGCACTGACAAATGGTATCCCCATTCCAGCCATGGCTTCGGCACTTTGCTATTATGACGGCTACCGCACAGAAAAATTACCGGCAAACCTGCTTCAGGCACAGCGTGATTACTTCGGCGCACACACCTATGAAAGGCTTGACAGCCCGAGAGGTAATTTCTTCCACACAAACTGGACAGGTCATGGCGGAGATACTGCCGCTACAACATACATTGTATAAAGGACTGTGACAAAATGCACCGACCGCGCAAAGAAACAGAAAGCTTGAAAATACGGCATTATTAGCCTCCCTCGTGTAGAGGGAGGGGGACAGCGTCGGCGGTGGAGGGATTGACCCCCAAAAATTAAATTAAAGTTAAAAATCTGCATTTTGCAGATTTTTCTTTTGAATTTTTTCTTTGCGCTATGAACAAACTTCACCTCTCGACGTACCTATGTACGCCTTCGGGCAAGGGCTTACAGGGCGCCCTGTAAGCCTTCAGTTTGTCCATTCCACACTTTTTGTCACAGCCCCCACTGCCTCCCTCGTGCAGAGGGAGGGGGACCGCGCCAGCGGTGGAGGGATTGAGCCCCTAATGATTATACAAATTGTCTATTCTGCACTACTTTGTCACAGCCCCTTTATATCAGTTAAAATCAAACACTACCCTGTTATTTTCAAGCTTTAAAAATGCAGAAAACTTTTTTCCACTTTTTTTGGAAACAAAGCCTTCTATTTTATATGATTTTCCGGTTTCAAGGATTTTCTTAACATTGGAAACGGAGATAACTCTGTCACATATTATATTACCTATGGTAAATTTACAGCCTTCCTTATAACCTCTGCAGCCATACCCAAAGCTTGTTCTTATAACTTCATTGCCGCAGCAGGGACACTTTCCTATTACGTCACCGAAAAAGCCGTCATCCGTATCTTTGTCGGGCGGGAGGTTTTGTTTTTCAAAAACTTTTTTTATTTCTCTCTCCGCAAGCAAAACACTTTCATTTACGTTGATTTCACCTCTGTAAACACGTTTTAAAGCTTTACCAAGCTCAGCGGTTTTAAATTTATCCATGATTATGTTCATCCGTATCAGAGAATTTATAAGGTTTTCTCCTTCGGGAAGAATTGTGTAAACATCACGTTTGAGCTCTATATATCCGCTTTTTCTTGCATTATCAATGATGCCTGTCCTCGTCGCTTCCGTGCCAAGCTCAAGCCCTTCAAAAATTGCTTTATACTCCTCTTCATCGCTTTCATTTTCAATGTTTGCCTTTTCTTCTCTAAATGGATTTTTTAGATAGTTATTAAGCGTTTCGATTGTATAATGCTTAGGCGGATTTGTTTCCTTCTCGCATGGCATAAAATCAACGTTTATTTTGTCCCCTTTTTCAAGCTTCGGTAAAATCTTGTCTTTTTTTGTATAGTCATCATATTTTGTCCAGCCGCTTTTGACAATTACCATGCCCTTGAGAGAAAACAATTCATGCCCTCCCACGTCGATAGTGATTTCAGTTTTTTCCGCTTCACATTCCAAAGCGCAGAAAACTGCAACAAAACGCCTTAAAACTGCACTGTAAACAATATACTCCTCATCAGTCAGAGCATTTTTCTGTGGGATTTTATATGTGGGCGTAAGGGCTGAATGTGATTCTATTTTTGAATCGTCAAATATGGTCTTTTTGAATTTAAACTCAACTGGATACCCTATGGCTTTTACCGAACTGAGAATTTTTTTAATTTTATCCTGCTCCGCATTTGCAAGGTATTCAGAGTTGGTTCTCGGATATGTAAGATAACCCTTTTCATATAAACTCTGGGCTATGCGTAGGCTGTCGTCCATCGACATTTTATACTTTTTCCCGAGAAAGTTCTGCAATTTCGTCAGAGAAAATAGCTTGCCCGGATTTAGGGCCTCTTTTTTTCTTTTTACTCCCTTGACTATTGCCTCTGAATTGTTGTAGAGATCACTTAGTTTTTGTGCGTCGCAAAGTTTATTCTTATCAAATCTTTCTTTGCTTGAAAGCTCAATTACCTCGCCGTTTGTTTCAGCTTTGCTCACTACTGCATAATAAATATCAGGTACAAAGTTTAAAATTTCCATATCCCTGTCATATACGGCTTTCACAATAGGGATAATTACTCTGCCGACTCTTAAAAATTTACCTGTTTTCAGTGTGGCATAACGCGTTAAATTCACACCGTAAAGCCAGTCAATAAAAGTTCTTGCATATCCTTCGTTTGCAAGGTTATCGTATACCTTTTCTTCTTTGAGCGATGCAAGCCCCTCGCTTATTGTTTCATTTGTCTGGTCGGGCATCCAGAGGCGTTTTATTTGCTTTTTGCAGTTTTGTGCTTTATCAATACAAATTCTTATAATGATTTCGCCTTCCCTGTCAGAGTCACCCGCATTTACTATTGTATCAACATCATCCCTGTTGCAGAGTGCTTTTATTGTTTCAAACTGCCTTTCCACACCTTCGTCAACCTTATTGTTTTTGTCTTTTTTAAGTTCAAAAACAAATTCCTTCGGGAAACACGGTATGTTTTTCATGTTCCACTTGCCGCCCGGGTCAGGATTAGGATTGTAGTATTCAATATCAGCAAGTGAAAAAAGGTGACCGAATGCCCATGTTACTATGTAATTTTCACCTTCATAATAATTCCTAAATTTTTTTAGATTGCCTATAGCCGAAACAATGTTTCTGCCAAGACTTGGCTTTTCAGCAATAATTAATATCATTTGTTTTCACCTTTATCAAAGAAAAGTTTTATAATCTTCGTAGTTCTTTTTCAGAAGTAGCGGGGTGTTAAGCTGATATGGACATCTGCTGCTGCACCTTCCGCAATTCACGCAGTCCTCTATTTTTTTCATTTTAGCCTTTACCTGATCTGTCAGCTGCAATTGTGCCGGTGACCTTCTTAAAAGAAGTGACATTCTCGCACAATTGTTTATTTCTATTCCAACAGGGCAAGGCATACAGTACCCACAACCACGGCAAAAATCACCGCAAAGCTCTTCCCTGTCTTTTTCTATTATAGCTTTTATTTTGTCATCAGCTTTGGGCGGATTTTTTTCAAATCCAATAAACTCATCAAGCTCCCACTGATGTTGTATTCCCCATACGGGCAAAACATTTTCAAACTGAGCCATATAATAAAACGCCGCCTCAGAGCTTGAGAGAAGACCACCTGCAAGACCTTTCATGGCTATGAAACCCATATCAGCGTCCCTACATTTTTTTGTAAGTTCAACCTCTCGCTCATCTGCAATATACGAAAAAGGAAACTGAAGCGTTTCATAAAGACCTGATTCTATGGCTTCCCTCGCTACTGCAAGTGTATGATTTGTTATTCCTATGTGTTTAACATAACCTTTTTTATGAACATCTTGCATCGCCTCATATAAACCGCTGCCATCGCCGGGCTTTGGGCAAAATGAAGGATCATGAAACTGGTACAAATCAAGATAATCCGTTTTTAAGTTCCTGAGTGTCGTCTCAAGGTCAGAATAAAACTCCTTACCGTTTTTCGCCATTGTCTTTGATGCAATATACACCTTGTCACGAATACCGCAAAAAGCCTCTCCTAATTTTTCTTCGCTGTCGGTATAAAACCTTGCCGTATCATAAAAATTTATTCCATTTTCATATGCTTTTTTAATAATTGAAACAGCCTCATCAAAACCTTTTCTCTGTATTGGCAAAGCACCAAACCCGTTTTTACACACCGTTAACTCAGTTTTACCAAGCCTTACAACGTTCATATAATCCCCTCGGTTCAAAAGAATAATTAATAATAACTTCCATTATATGATAAAATTTTCAAAAATTCAATTCTTCCTCACTAAATTTTTAACAGAAAAAATAAAAAATGCCAGAAGGTTAATAATTACAATTGAAGCACCTGTAGGAGTATTATATTTGTATGATATAATAACCCCGGCAAAAAAGCATACAAGCGATAAAATAATGGAGCAAACGGTGACGGCTTTGTAGCTTTTACACACTCTCATTGAAGTTAGCGACGGAAAAATAATTAAAGCTGAAATGAGGAGAGCTCCCATCATTTTTATACCAAGCACAACTGTGACCGCTGTAAGTGATGCAATTAAAAGATTGTAAAGCCCTGTTTTTATCCCAGTTGCAGCCGCAAAATTTTCATCAAAGGTAACGGCGAAAATTTTTGTGTAGAACAAAACATAAAGAACAAGCACTGCCAAAGACAGAATTAAGCTGAAAACAACATCAGTATTATCAAGTGTGAGAATACTGCCGAACATATAGTTATATATCTCCATATTTATACCGGATGACAGTGATATTGCCGTAACACCAATTGCCAAAGAGCTTGTTGCAATAAGTGCAATAGCGGCATCCCCCTTGATTTTTCCGTTTTCGCTTAACCTCAAAAGAGCAATAGCTGCAATAAGCACAACTGGAATAGCAACATACAAAGGAGTTACATTCATTACACAGGCAATGGCAAGTGCGCCAAAACCGACATGAGACAATCCATCTCCTATCATTGAATATCTTTTTAAAACAAGGCTTGTGCCAAGCATTGCACAGCATAGGGACACAAGCGTGCCGACAATAACTGCCCTGATAATAAATGCATGGGAAAACATTTCATATATAAGATTAATCATTATTACCTCCTAGAAAACGCTTCCCAACACTGCTTGAGATATAACCCTGCGTTGTACCGAAGTACAGCGGTGTGCTTTCAAGCTGTAGAATATGGCTTGCATATTTTACAGCACTTTTTATGTCGTGCGAAACCATAATAATTGTTATGTTGTCGATAGAATTCAGTTTTTTAATGATATTGTATAACTCAACTGTTACAATAGGGTCAAGCCCCGCAACCGGTTCATCAAGCACCAGAAGGCGTTTTGTTGCACACAGTGCACGCGCGAGCAGTACCCTTTGCTGCTGTCCGCCGGAAAGCTCATGATAGCAGACCTTTTTCAGATTTAAAATGCCAAGGCGTTCTAAATTTTTGTCTGCAAGGGCTTTTTCTTCTTTTCTATAAAACGGGCGGATTTTGTGGGAGGACAGGCAACCTGATATAACAACCTCATAAACCGAGGCAGGAAAGTCCTTCTGGGCTATTGTCTGTTGAGGCATATAACCTATTTCTTTATTTGATAAGCCGTCACCGAAAAAAAACCTGCCTTCAAAGGGTTTATGCAGACCTAAAAGACTTTTCATAAGAGTTGTTTTACCACTGCCGTTCTTGCCGACAATACATAAATAATCACCCGTATTTACCTCAAAGCTTAAACCGGATACTACCTTCTGACCGTCATATGCAAGCGACAAATTTTCACATTTTATCAGTGACATCAGCTTAGTGCCTCCGTAAGATTTTTTATATTTTGTTCCATTAATTTAATATACGAAACTCCTTCTTCTTTTTCTTTCTTAGTTACGTTGTGACAGGAATGGAGCAAAAGCTTTTTTGCGTTTGTACCCTCACAAATAATATCGGCAACCTTTTGCGTTGAGAACTCAATATAAAAAACTACGGGGATTTCTTCCTCCAAAACTTTATTTATCAAAAACGAGACAGTAGATGCAGAAGGCTCTGCCTCTGCGGCACAACCCGGAAAAGCGGAGTAATACTCAAGGCCATATTCTCTTGCAAGATACAAAAAAGGAAACCTGTCACCGAAAATAAGTGTTTTTCTTTTTGCATTACTTGTGATTTCCGCCAAATCCCTGTCGAGATTTTCAAGTTTATTTATATATTCATATGCGTTGTCCCTATATGTTTGCGCATTTTTTTCATCGATTTTGCAAAGTGCGTCACTTATCGCCTGACAAATTAATACGGCATTTTTGGGAGAGGTCCATACATGCTCGTCATATTCATGCTCTTCTTTCAACCCTTCTTCGTGATGCTCGCTCTCCTCATGTTCCTCTTTATAAAGAGTAACAACATCAATCATTGAAAGTGCGTTTACACCCTTGAGTTCACCCGACAAGAGAGAATCTTTTATCCATGTATCTGATTTGCCTCCAACGTAAATAAAAAGGTCCGCCTCACCAATTTTAATAATGTCCCTGGGCGTTGGTTCATAAGTATGGCTTTCTGCTCCGGCATACAAAAGCTGAACTATATCGGCATTTTCTCCGGCAATATTTTTTGCAAAATCATATGGCGGAAAAATTGTTGTTACTATTTTTAATCTGTCGTTTTCTACCTTGGTTTCCACTGTTTCACATCCGTACACTGTAAACAGCAATAGCATAGAAATTAATAATGCAAATACTTTTCTCATTTCATATCTCCCCCTGCGCAACGTGCGCATTTCCCGTACAGCACACATTTCGTTGAATCCAATGAAAACCCATGTTTTTTCCCTATATGACCGGCAATCTCGTCCATTTGCCAACACTCAAGATGAATAAGCTTACCGCAATCCATACATTTTAAATGGAAATGCTTGTCACACTCATGATCTTCGCCGACAAATTGATATACTACTGATTTACCATCATTACCCCGAAACCTTCTTATAACCCCGTTATTAGTCATTTCACTGATACGGCGGTATATGGTGCTTT
This sequence comes from uncultured Oscillospiraceae bacterium, assembly GCA_964623915.1. Lineage (GTDB taxonomy): Bacteria > Bacillota > Clostridia > UMGS1883 > UMGS1540 > CAZUVQ01. The sequence continues at coordinate 3,236 of CAZUVQ010000038.1, read as the reverse complement.
TCCCCACATAATTACCTATTGCATCGGCTATCTGATTTATTGAAAGCTGCTTATCCGTATTCTCTTTTAAGTATTCAAGAATGAAATCGCTCTGTTTGGTTTTATAAGTTGTTCTGCTTTTCATAACGACCTCCAAAATGAGAATTACTCTCATATTATAATTCCATTGTGCCGGATTGTCAAGAAATTATTTACTTTTTTTCAAAAGTATGATAAAATTCAGTTAATTTTAGATAATAGAAGGTATAATATGTATAAGGAAACAATAAAAGTAAAGTATAGTGATCTTGACAGAACCTTGACGGCATCCTTTGCCGCTATGCTAAGATTTTTTCAAAATGCAGCGATTGACCATACACGTGAGGTCGGTTTCTCCTTGCGAAATCTTTACGGCAAAAAAAATGCATGGATACTAATATCAATGAACACGGAAATTTATCGTTATCCCGAGGAGGCAGAGGAAGTTCTTATAAAGACATATGCCACGAGCTTTGAACGTATATTTGGGAAACGTTCGTTTTCCGTTACTGATAAAGACGGCACAGAAATAGCGAGGGCTTCAACCGTCTGGGTGTTTACAGATACTGTGAGTGGTAAGCCATGTCGTATTGATAAAAGCATTGTCAGTGCCTATGGGGCTGATTATTATGAAGGCCTTCCCTATATAAGGCACGAGGAAGGTTTTATAAAGGGCGAAGCATCATATACCATAACGGCGACAAACCGTGATACTGACACAAACAGTCATGTCAACAATGTCCGCCTTGCTGAGTTTTTGCAGGAGGCAGTACCGATAAATTCAAAGATTCACAAGGCAAAGATTTTTTATCACAGCAGCGTTCGTGCAGGTGATACAGTATCAGCTTTTGTACATCACAGAGGCAATGAATATCATGTGTGCATTGAAGATTATGAAGGAAAGGTAATGACGGCTGCACAATTTGAAATTGAGGTAAAAGATGAGAATATTTGATACCCATTGTGATACCATTGAAACAATTGGCGAAAAAAGCCTGAACGATTGTGACAGACATTATAATTTTAAAAAAGCCTCGGCATATGACACTCATATTCAGGTGCTTGATATATGGGTTGATAATGCTGTTCATAACCCAAGCGAAAGAGTTGATGAGTTAATCAGTGTTTTTGACCGTGAGACAAAAAACATTAAAATAATTAAAACAACAGACGATCTTTGTAGTGCAAGCGGTGTCTGTGTGCTATTAGGTATTGAAGGCGGAGAAGGTATAAGCGGCAGTATAAAGCGCCTGAGGGAATTATTTAATAAAGGGCTTCGCCTTCTAACTCTTACATGGAACCACCAGAATGAAATTGCAGGTACTTCTGCCGAAAAGGGCAAAGGTCTAACGCAATTCGGATTTGAAATTTTAGAAGAATGTGAAAAGCTCGGTATAATGGTTGATGTTTCTCATCTGTCTGAACAGGGCTTTTATGATGTAGCCGCAAATGCAACAAAACCGTTTATCGCTTCTCATTCAAATTCCAGAGCTCTTTGCCCCAACACAAGGAATATAACGGATGATCAGTTTCGCACACTTATCAGTTCGGGAGGTGCTGCCGGAATCAATCTGTATTCCGAATTTTTAGGAGAAAACGCTGATATTAATACAGTTATCAGCCATATTGAGCATTTTTGTGCCCTCGGCGGTAAATATAATATCGGTATAGGTTCTGACTTTGACGGAATGGATAAACTGCCTCGTGAAATAGGCGGTACCGAGGACCTTTTTAAAATTGCCGATGCACTTGCCACCTTGAATTATGATGATGAACTTATTGATTGCATTTTTTATAAAAACATGGAAAAAATATTTATGCAGGCTTTGCCTGAAAGAGCCTGAAAAATATATTTATATATTAAACTCCCGCATATTATCGCTTTTTAATATGTGGGAGTTTTTTTGACGTTTAGCTGTTATTAACAAGATTGGGGGTGACCGCATATGATGTAATAAACGTAGAGAAGATATAAAAAGCCTTACGGCTTTTTCATTGATACGTTTATTGAATCGGTGTGTAGCAAGCCGGTTGCGGCTTGCTCTTATGATATAATAAACGTAGAGAAGATATAAAAAGCCTTACGGCTTTTTCATTGATACGTTTATTGAATCGGTGTGTAGCAAGCCGGTTGCGGCTTGCTCTTATGATATAACAAATCCAAAGATTAGTATGGAGGAGAGAATATATATATGCAAACAAATCACCTACATAAGAGAAATTCAAAGGCAGCCGACCTTATGAAAAACCTCAACAGTGATGATGCAAGCTTTGTAGAGCTTTATTCATCTGCCGGAATAATCCGTGAGAATAACCTATTCAGATACTTAAATGAACGTAATCAGATTGCTTTAAGGTTTTGCAAAAGCCGAGATTGCACACGGGTTAAAATGCACGAACAGGATGTCCTAAAGTGGATAGTTCAAAGCAGCTATGACAATGAAATAGATTCAGATGCATTTCAGGATATAATTGACCGTGCTGTCATTAAGCTTCTGCTTATTTATCACGACAATACTGTTTTAGATCAGGTTGTTACTATAATGTTTAACAGATACCGCGAAGATCAATGTATTTATGACCTTTGCTGGGCATTTTATCAAAGCCATACAATAGATACACTTCCTCTTGTGGCATATTATTTACTATCAGATAACCCGATAGACAACGATCTTGCTAATAAGCTTTTAAATTTTAAACCCGAATTACAGCCTAACAACAAAAGGCAGCAGTATATGAACTTTATGACATGGTATAACGAAAACAAGGACTTTTTATATTTCAATGAAGATAATCTGCAAGAAACATGCAGACCCAAATACTGGCGTGTTGACCTAATGTCAAAATATATTTGCAGGCAGAAAAATGAGGAACTTTCAGAAACGGAAAGGAATAATCTATCTGATTTTCGCAAACTTGACAGAGCAGAACAAAAGAAGCTTTCAAAGTATTCATACAGCTTATTTAAAACAGATAAACAAGGTTGGAAAAGGTGGTTTTCAAACCCCTTACAAACTCAACAATACACTGCACGAGCATGGAGGGGTAAAAATGATTGAAATATCAGGTGCTGCTGATACTTCGTTGGCAGTTGAAGAAATTAGAAAACAGCTCAATTCGCAAAGCATTGAGCCTAATATATTAAATACGATGGAGCAACTACCAGAATTGCTGAGTTACTCTTCGCACGATGAACTGCTCTTTGAGCTGATGCTGCG
>CAZUVQ010000037.1:0-15721 GCA_964623915.1 uncultured Oscillospiraceae bacterium | reverse complement strand
TATATAATCCACAGCCATCATATCACGCAGTATTTCATGATTGATGCCGGAAAGCGCTGAAAAAAACTCAAAAACTTTAGCCGTATAATCAAAAAGGCTGCATTTTTCTGTGTCGACAAGCTCATTTCCAAGCATCATAAAAAGGGATGAGGGCAACATTTTTGTTGTGTCTAAAACATAATCAAGGGTTCTGCGAAACCTGCCGGAACAGTAAATCTTTTCAAATGCATCCTCCATTTTGTGTAATTTTGATAATTCAACCTCTGAAATAAAAGGCGTTTTTAAAACCTCATAGGGAGGTTCTTTGCTGAATGTTGCCTCTGTATATTCATCTTCCATGGCGGAGCCGTGCAAGAGCTTTAAAAATCCAAGCTGCAGCATGTGAGGTTTTAATTTATATGCCCTGTCAAACCCCAAAAGAAAGGATTCCATGCTTTCTTTTGGCAGACCTGCAATAAGATCTAAATGAACATGTATGTTTTGAAAAAAAATAATTTTTTTTATGTTTTCCTCTATTTTTTCAAGATTTGTCCTGCGGCTTATTGCAGAAAGCGTCTGTGGGTTGAAGCTTTGAAGCCCTGCCTCAAGCTGAATTGCGCCTTGCGGAGCGCGTGAAAAAGCTAAAAGAAGCTCATCATCTAATATATCGGCGGCAATTTCAAAATGAAAGCAAATACCGTAAGGTATTCTTTTACCATAATTGTCAGTAATAAAATCTATGATTGATTTTGCTCTTTTTTTATCTGAATTAAACGTTCTGTCTACAAATTTAACAGTTTTGCTTCCGCTGCCAGATAAAGAGAGCATATCTGCAAAAACCCTGTCAATCGGTAAATAATGAAGCTTACCGCATCTGCCCGAAAGGCAAAATGAGCATGAGTACGGGCAACCCCTTTGTGACTCCATGTAAGATATTCTGCCATTTAATCCTTTAATGTATTCGCCACTTACGCCGGACGAAAATTCACCATCATCCACAAAGGGTTCTGAATAGAAAATTTCATTATTTTTTCTGTAGCTTACACCATCACTTTTTATTTCTCCGCCTTCAATAATCGATGAAACAAGCCGTGCAAATGGTTTTTCGCCTTCTCCTCCAACAACAAAATCAGCTTCTTCCATATCAATAAGTACAACATATGGATTATAGCTGACCTCGGGGCCGCCTAAAATTATAATTGTATCGGGAAGCGTTTTGCGTATGAGCGGCAACAGCCTTTTCACATATTCTATGTTCCATATATATACGCTTATCCCTAAAATATCAGGCTTTGTGTCAGTGGCTTTTTTTGCTATCACTTCTGTTTGTTCGTTAATTGTACCCTCGCAGACAGTTATATCAAGCGGATAATCGCAATAATTTAAAAGCCCCTCGGCAATACAATAAGGGGCAAGGGCGGAATGAATATATTTTGAATTTACTGCAAGCAGTAAAACGCTTTTATTTTTTCTCATAAATAACACACCTTTTACCCTGTATTTTACCATAAAAAGAGGGTGTATTCAAGTAAATAATAAAGTTTTTGTTGACAAATGAATATATTGCATATAAAATTACGACAACTAAAAAATAATATAAGTCTTTAAGCGAGGAGAAAATACATGACAAGTAAGGAAAGGGCCTTTTTAAGAGGCATTGCAAATAAAACAGAAGCAAAATATCAAATAGGCAAAAACGGAATTGATCAGAATTTTATTAGGCTCATTTCAGATGCACTTGAAGCCAGAGAACTGATTAAAATACATGTGCTTGAAAACTCAGGCTATGATGTGCGCACCATTTGCGGTGTGCTTTGTGACGCCGTAGATGCTGAGCCTGTTCAATGCATAGGCAGAAAAATTATCATTTATCGCAAATCAAGAGAAAACCAAAAAATCGATTTAAAGAATTTATCCATAAGAGAGTGACCTTCTGTGTCATTTTCTCACTTATATTTTAATGTTTTTTTATATAAATTTTATATTGACGTTATCATCAATGTATGATAGTATTTTTTTAATTAATATTACTCGGAGGAATAAAATGAATAATACTACAAAAAAAATCACATACTCAGGAGTTTTGCTTGCTCTTTGCATTTTGCTTCCCTTTTTAACGTTTCAACAGCAACAGCTTGGTAATATGTTTTCGCTTATACATATACCCGTTCTATTATGCGGTTTTGTTTGTGGTTGGCAATATGGTCTTATTGTTGGGCTAATGGCTCCATTATTAAGGCATTTTTTTGTCGGTATGCCGCCGTTTGATGCCGCAGTTTTAATGACTGTAGAGCTTGCCGCATATGGCGCATTTGCCGGTATCCTGTATAAATCTATGCCGAAAAAAAATGTGAGTATTTATGTTACACTAATATTGTCCATGGTTTTGGGAAGGCTTGCTTACGGAGCCGCCGGTTTTGCGTTTGCAAAGCTATTAAACATTGATTTTACTATTGCTTTATTCATTACAAAGGCCTTTGTAAATGCTGTACCGGGAATAATTTGCCATATCATAGTAATACCGCTGATTGTAATTGGCTTGCGCAAGGCAAAGATGATGCCGGATGAGTAATACTTTTGAGGAGATTTGTGACAAAGTTTTATCCTATAAAGAAGACCATTTATTAATTGGAATAGATGGTCGCTGTGCTTCCGGCAAAACAACCCTTGCAAATTCTCTGCAACAAATGTTTGATTGTAATGTATTTCATACCGATGATTTTTTTCTGCCGCAAAATATGAGAACTGCAGAAAGAATACAAAAAGCCGGCGCAAATATACATTATGAAAGATTAATGGATGAGGTTATTTCTCCGATTTTATCAAAACAAGAATATTTTAAATACGGTGTTTTTTGCTGTCACAAGGGCAATATCACCCGTGAGGAAACTGTTTTTTATAAAAAAATCAATATAATCGAAGGCGCATACAGCCTCCACCCATATTTTGGTGATGTTTACAATATTAAAATATTTGTTGACTGTGATATGGAAAAACGCATCAGTAGAATTACAGCACGAAACGGCAAAGATGCATTGTCAGCTTTTCTTGATAAGTGGATTGTGCTTGAAGAAGCGTATTTAAAAGAATATTCGATAAAAGAAAAATGTGATTTTTATTTTTAAAAGGTCTGCCTATTTCTCAATATATCAAGTATTTTTTGAAAATTATCAGGAATGGGAGCAGAAAATTCCATATAATCCTGCGATTTGGGATGAACAAAACCAATTCTCTCTGCATGCAGCAATTGACCTTCTAAATTAAATTCTTCATCTTTAACTCCGTATGCTTTATCTCCCACAACAGGGTGACCGATGTATTTCATATGCACCCTTATCTGATGTGTTCTGCCCGTATCAAGGTCACAATTAATAAGCGTATAAAGCCCAAAGCGTTCTGCAACAGAGTAATTTGTTATTGCTTCTCTGCCGCCCGTCTCCACCACTGCCATTTTTTTTCTGTCCCTTTGTGAGCGTGCAATCATTTTGTTTACAGTGCCGCTGTCATGCGTAAAATTGTTATGAACAAGAGCGGCGTATCTTCTTTTAAGGCTTCGGGTTTTTAGCTGTTCAGACAAAGACAAATGTGCTGCATCACCCTTTGCCACAACAAGAAGCCCTGTTGTATCCTTATCAATCCTGTGCACAATACCGGGACGTGACACACCGTTTATGGTTGATAAGCTGTCCTGGCAATGATAAAGCAGAGCATTAACAAGGGTGTTCGTATAATTTCCTGCCGCCGGATGAACAACCATTCCTGCCTGTTTATTTATAACTAACAAACTGTCATCTTCATACACGATATTTAAGGGTATATTCTGCGGTATTATGTCAGTTAATGTGGGTTCGGGTAAAGAAAGTGTCACCTCGTCCCCCACGCATAACTTATAGCTTGCTTTCTCCCTCTTGCCGTTTACATAAACCGCCCCTTCTTCTATAAGCTTTTTTACATAAGAACGAGTGAGGCCGCAAAACGTATCAGCAACCCCACTGTCTAATCTTATTCCCTTATATTTGTCTTCTGCTATAAAAACTAAATCTTCCATTAGTCTGTTTTTACCTTATCGCTGAACTTCAATATATAAACAAAAAGCAATACTGCGCCTATTGTGACAAAACAATCAGCAAAATTAAAAACCGGAAAATTAATAAGCCTAAAATCAAGAAAATCTACTACTTCTCCGTTATTAAAAATTCTGTCATAAAGGTTTCCCGCCGCACCTGCCAAAATAAATGTCAGCGAAAGCATGAGTAGATTGTTTTCCGGTCTTACGGCTATCATATAGCACAAAAGACCAACCATTATTACAGCGGATGCAATTATCAGAAATGTGGTTTTTCCTCCCAAAATACTGAACGCCGCACCGTCATTCAAATGATACGTTATATGAAAAACATTATTAATAAGCGGTATAGATTTCATAGTCACAAAATTGTTTGCAATATAAATTTTTGAAAGTCTATCTATAGCAAGGCAAAAGAAACCTATTACAAACCAAAGCATTGTTTATTCTCCTATTTATATTCAATCACACCTGTACACCTGGAGCAAAGCGTGGGATGAGTGCTATCCTCACCCACAGTATCACTGTGAATCCAGCATCTCTCACATTTTTCGTTTTCTGAAGCCGTAACGCTAATAGCAATACCTGTTTCACCTTTTATAGCATCACCTGCCGCTTTAATATCATGCAGATGAACTTCTGACACAATAAACAAAGCGGCCGCATTCTCAAAGCTTTCAATGAATTTGCGTGTGTCTTCATCAGCGTAAATTGTAACACTTGCATCAAGTGATTTTCCGATACTTTTGTTGCCCCTTGCCAACTCGAGAGCCTTTGAAACATCGGCAGAAATAGCACGGATTTTATTCCATCTTTCTTCAAATTCAGCGTCAAAATACTTGCTTGTAACTTCAGGCATATCATTTATCAGTACAAATTCCTTTTTATCCTGTGCTTTGTGCGGCATAAACTGCCATATTTCCTCGGCAGTATAGCAGAGAACAGGAGCTATCATACGTGTAAGCGCATCAAGAATATTGTACATTACAGTCTGAGCGGCACGACGGCTTTTCCCGTCAGATTTTTCTGTATAGAGCCTATCTTTGATAATATCAAGATAAAAGTTACTCATATCAACTATGCAAAAATTGTGTATTGCATGGTAAACAATATGAAATTCATATTCTTCATATGCCGACGTAACCCTTTCAACAAGCTTTTCAAGCTTCATCATTGCCCATTTGTCAAGCTCGGTTAAATCAATATCGGGTGACATGTCTTTCTGGGGGTCAAAATCATTTATATTTCCAATTATATATCTTGCTGTATTCCTGATTTTTCTGTATGCCTCCGAAAGCTGTTTTAAGATGTCATCAGAAATTCTCATATCAGTTTTATAATCAGCTGATGTTACCCAAAGCCTTAAAATATCTGCGCCGTAATCCCTTATAATATCAAGCGGACTGATACCGTTGCCCTTGGATTTTGACATTTTTTGACCGTCAGCATCAACTATCATACCATGGGTAATTACTGCTTTATATGGAGCAACGCCACGTGAGGCAACAGATGTCAAAAGCGATGACTGGAACCATCCTCTGTGCTGGTCGTTACCTTCAAGGTAAATGTCTGCCGGGAAATGAAGCTCAGGGTATATATCAAGAACGCCTGCATGGCTCGAACCAGAATCAAACCATACGTCCATAATATCCGTTTCTTTTTCAAATTTTGTATGTCCACATTCACAAACAGTACCACAAGGCAGAATGTCTTCTGCTGATAATTCATACCATGCACCGCTTCCCTTTTCCCTAAAGAGAGTAGAAACAGCTTTTATTGTGTCCTCATTTATTAATTCCTTGCCACATTCCTCACAGTAAAAAATAGGAATTGGGACACCCCATGTTCTCTGGCGGGAAATGCACCAGTCACTTCTATCTAAAACCATGCCTGTGATTCTGTCCTCGCCCCATGCCGGAATCCATTTTACGCGTTTGATTTCTTTGACAGTTGTCTCCTTTATTGCTTCAACAGATGCAAACCACTGTTCTGTGGCACGGAAAATAATAGGTTCATGGCATCTCCAGCAATGAGGATACTGATGGTAAATTTCCTTTATAGCAAATAATGCATTTTGTTCTTTGAGCTTATTTATTATTTTGGCATTGGATTTTTCATAATACAAACCACTAAATTGCCCTGCAAGCTCATTTAAAAAGCCTCGGGAATCAACGGGGACAATTATGGGAATATCCTTATAATTTTTACATGTAACATAGTCCTCCACACCGTGACCGGGAGCGGTGTGAACGCAGCCTGTACCGGCTTCAAGTGTAACGTGTTCGCCAACGATTACTACTGATTCACGGTCTAAAAACGGATGACGGCATTTTATATATTCAAGGTCACTTCCGCTATATTTTGCAATAATCTCATAATCAGAAATAGCACCCTCTGCCATTACTGATTCAACAAGGTCCGTAGCAACAACATAACCCTCATTGCCGACTTTAACAATGCTATACTCAAAATTAGCATTGAGTGCTATTGCAACGTTGCCGGGCAAGGTCCATGTAGTTGTTGTCCATATAACAAAAAATAAATTTTCTGCAGCTATACCTATATCAGAAAATAAACCCTTATCATCGGAAACTGCAAATTTAACGAAAATGGAATTTGTTTTGTCCTCTGCGTATTCGATTTCGGCCTCAGCGAGAGCAGTCTCACAGTCAGGACACCAGTAAATCGGTTTCAGCCCTTTATATATATAGCCTTTTTTTGCCATTTCTCCGAACACTTCTATTTGTTTGGCTTCAAATTCAGGATTTAATGTTAAATAGCTCCTGTCAAAATCACCGATTGCGCCAAGGCGTTTAATCTGCTCTTTCTGATTTTCGACATAACCCAAAGCAAAGTCACGGCAAACCTCACGAAACTTTGTAATGGAGGTTTCGTGCCTGTTGATGCCAAGCTTAGTTATAGCCTGTCTTTCAATAGGGAGGCCATGAGTGTCCCAGCCATGAATATAGGGAGCTTTAAAACCACTCATATTTTTATAGCGTGTAATAATGTCCTTAAGCGTCTTGTTCAAAGCATGCCCCATATGCATATCGCCGTTTGCATAGGGAGGACCGTCATGCAAAACAAACAAAGTTTTACCTTCGTTTGTTTTCATTAATTTATTATACAAGCCCCCATCTTCCCACTTTTTCAATAGTTCAGGCTCTCTTGTCGGGAGATTACCTCTCATGGGGAACTCGGTTTGCGGCAAATTAAGCGTCTTACCGTAATCCATCCTACTTCAACTCCTTCTAAAAGTCTTCCTTACAGTCACTTTTTATCTGATTTAAAATTTCTATCTGTGCCTCAAGCAATGAAATGCTTTTTGCTGAAAATACAGACAAGTTCTTTTTAGCTTGAACCGATAAATCTACTATTTTCATGCGGTCAGCCTCTGCTGTGGAAATTATTGCCTCAGCCTTCTGCTCGGCGGCATGAATCTGCGAATCGGCTTTTTCTCGGGCAAGCTTAATACTTTCTTCCCCTGTCTGTTGGGCGAGAAGAAGCGCACTCTGCATAGAATCCTCTATTGCCTTATATTTTGATATAAGCCCCTCAAGGACAGATATTTTATCACGAAAAGCAATATTTTCTTTATATATTTCCTCATAATCACGTCTGACTATTTCAAAAACATCATCAACGCTTGCTTTTTTATATTTATTACCCATGGCTTTTTCAAATTCCATTTTTTCAAGCTCTAATGGGGTCATCATAAGCATTTACCTCCGAAATTTATTTTGTTGTGAAAAATCAATCATTTATAAACTTTGCAGGAGACTTCTTAATAATTCCAAGGGAATATACCGGTACTCTTAAGCTCATCACGAACCTCTCCGGCTATGCTTACATTATAAGGTGCAATAAGGAAAATACCGCTTGAAACCTTCTGTATATCTCCCTCAAGGGCATAAACAACACCACTTACAAAATCAAGCACCTTAATGGCATCTTCTTTTGAAAGCTCTTCAAGATTTATCACTACAGCCTTTTTGCTTTTCAGCCTGTCGGCAACATCGCGTGAATCCTCATATGTCTGTGGCTGCATAACAACAACTTCAAGCTGTGTAGTTGCAGCAATATTTACAACTCTGCTGCCTTTTTTCTGAACTGCTGGTGTTGGTTTAGCAGGAGTTGACTGAAAATCTTGCGAAAAAAACGGTTCCTTTTCCTGCGTTATTTCTTCATATTCATCAAATTCATCGTCTCCGCCAAAAAACAAATCTCCGATTTTCCCTAATATTTTTGCCATCGAAATCAATCCTTTCAAATTTAAACTATGTGTAATTTATTTCTTCACCAATAGAAAATGGCTGCCTGTGTTTTTGCTCTAATCTCTACTGCCGAAAATTGCAGTGCCTACTCTTATAATATTAGCACCTTCTTTTATAGCAACTTCAAAATCGGTACTCATACCCATCGACAAAAACTCCATATTACTATTATGGTATTTTTTTTGTGATATGTCAAGGAATAAATTGTATAAATTGCGAAAAACTTGACGCAAAATGTCACCGTCTGCGTAATTTGGAGCAATAGTCATCATACCGCACACTTTGACGTTGCTTCTGTTTTCATTATTTAAAAGGATTTTATCCACATCGCAAGGCGGAACGCCAAACTTTGATTTTTCCTGCGATACGTTTACTTCAATAAGAACCTTTTGAATTATACCCTGTTTTTCAGCAAGCCTTTGTATCTCATCAAGCAGTTTTTCACTGTCTACCGATTGAATAAGCTCAACCTTGCCAACGATATATTTTGCTTTATTTGTCTGTAAATGCCCGATAAAATGTTGTTTTGCCACCGGTGAAATAAAATTTGTTTTCTCCCGAAACTCCTGAACCCTGTTTTCTGCTACATATTTTATCCCGGCTTCTATGGCTTCATTAATTCTTTTCGCATCAACAGTTTTAGTTGCTGCCACTACAATAATATCGTCAGGGTTTCTGCCGCACTTTATTGCAGCTACTCTTACTCTATCAAGAACGTCTAACACATTATTAGTCATTTTTCGCCCCGCTTATCACCACATTGTCAAAAAGTAGAAGACCACCTGATTTTGTGTTATCCTCTTTAACAATCATATAGTCATCATTACGATAAAGAACTTCAACCTCACAAAACTTCTTTTCAGCACCGTTTTTAACGTACACGCCTGTTTTGCTATCAACAACGCAAAGCGCACCTATCGGCAACCTGAAACCCTCATTTGTTGATTTTATTATATCAATGCTGACATGGCGGTTATGCAATATACCTTTTAAGTCATAATTCAATCTGAAAATTACTAAAACCTTTCCGTTTTCCGGTGGTGACACCCTTTGAATATATGATGATACTTTTTCACTGTCCGCATCACGGAAAGCTATTTTAATGAATTTTCCTTCTTCAAGTCCGTTTGCCTCTTCTTCGTTGAGCACAACGGCCATGTACCATTCAAAATTATCAATGAGCTTGCAAATGACATCGCCTTTTAAAACCTTTGTCTGTGTTACAGGCTTTACATTTTTTATACTTTCAATCTCAGAAACGGTAATTTTATCAAGCCTTGACGGCATGAGTTTTTCTTCAAGACCATCGGTTCTTGCAGTAAATACACCTGAAACAGGCGCATGGATTTCATTTATTATATTCCCAAGCCTTGATTCAAGCTCAAGCTTTTGCGCTTTCAGACTGCTTAATATTTGCTGACCATTATCGCCGATTACAGCATTTCGCCTGTCTGACAGCATTATAATTTCATTTTTGAAATGATTAATATTTATCATTTTGCCCCTTGAGGCATATTTAACTATATCTGAAATATTCTCATCAATGCTTGCATCTATACTTAAAATGTCATCCTTAAAACTATCACCGTTTGCCAAGCTATCCTCAAGCGCAGAAATACGGCTTTTTATTTCAGTCATTTGTGACCTTGCTGCCTCGTCCGTTTCTCCACTTAAAACCGCTGCCATTGTCATACCTTTTCCAACCTTCTCACAATCAGATACATAAGGCTGCAGCACACCGTCAGAAGGTGCTTTTATGAGCGTTTCATTTTTTATAAGATGGCCTTCAGCACTCACATAGTCACTAATCGTACCAACAACCGCAAGAGTAGTGGTATCTTTTCCGAAAATATATACATAGATATTCCAGATAAGAAAAACAACAAGAAGTACCGTAACTATCTTAACTGCCGTCCGCACTGTTTATGCTCCACCTTTCGAATATTTTTTTTGTGCATTTATCTTCATCTTGTGCGTCTATCCATATAATGTCGTTGTTTTTATTAAACCATGTCATCTGCCTTTTTGCAAGATGGCGTGTATTTCTCTTTATAAGCCTTATAGTTTCATCACGGGTTGTAAGCCCCCGCAAAAAATACCCTGTTTCACGATATCCAATTCCCTGTGCCGCAGTGTTATCCCTGAAATACTTCTCTTGAAGGGAGGCGGCTTCTTCAAAAAGCCCTGCCGATACCATATTGTCAACACGCAGATTTATTCTATTATACAAAATATCTCTTTGTGTTGCAATAGCAAAATACAAATAATCGTATATTTTTTCGTTTTGCATGGATTCCTTATCCCATTCGGTTTTTGTTTTCCCTGTAAGAGTGTATACTTCAAGCGCACGAACGATTCTCTTAACATCATTTGAATGCAGCTTTTCGGCGGTCTTTGGGTCAACGGCACTAAGCTTTGAGAGCATAGCGTCGCCGCCTACTTCTGCGGCTTCATCTGTTAGTTTTTTTCGAAGATTAATATCAACCGGCGCACTTGAAAGTAAAACATTATAAACCACGTGGTCAATATAAAGCCCTGTTCCACCGGCAAGTATAGGTATTTTGCCTCTTTCCCATATTTGCTCTATTGTTTTTTTTGCATCACGCACATATTCAGAAAGAGAATAATTGTACGAAGGGTCAACATAATCAATGAGATGATGATAAACCCCATCCATTTCCTCTATATCAGGCTTTGCTGTGCCTATGTTCATATATTTATAAATTTGCATAGAATCGGCAGAAATTATTTCACCGCCAATTTTTTTTGCAACCTTTATTGCAAGTGCTGTTTTGCCCGATGCTGTGGGCCCGGCAATTATTACTAAGGGTATCATCACACAATCCTTTTAAACTGTTTTTCTATCTGAGTTTTTGTAAGCTTTAATATAACAGGCCTTCCATGCGGACAGGTAACCTGACCGTCTTCATCCAATATTTTCAAAATTAGCTCCCGTTGCTCAAACAAGGATAACTGCTGCCCTGCCTTAAGTGCCGCACGGCAAGCCATACGATAGAGTGCCTTATCCGATAAACCTGATGTTTTTTCTCTGGTATTACCCAAAACTTCAAGCATTTCACAAAAGGCTTCTGTTATATCCTGACCGACAATGCTATCGGGAATGGCACTTATTCTCACTGTGTTATGCCCGAACTCGTCAACTTCAAAACCGTATTTTACAAAAAAATCTTGATTTTCGTGAAAAGTACTGAAATCACTGCCAGATAATTCTATGGTCTCAGGGGCAAGAAGTACTTGAGAAACAGCTTTTTCATCAGATTTTTTAACAAGACTGTTGTATATAAGCCTCTCATGGGCTGCATGCTGATCAAGCAAAAGCATATCATCACCAACCTGCGCAACAATATATGTTTCAAACATTTGCCCAAGTATTTTAATATCGGGAATCTGCTTTTTTCCCTCTTTTATATCAGTTACCGTATGCACAGGCTTTTTTTCTGTTACGGGAAAAGATTTTGCCGAAAATGCATCTTCCTGCGCCCTGACAGATGAGCCGGAAGAATTTTTCATATTGTTAAATTTTTCCCACAGCGGTTTATTATATTCACCTTGAACAGGATATTGAGTTTTTGTCATCTCTTTTGTTTTGTCTGAAGGCACAACATCTGATATAGTACTTTGCTTGACTGCTTGCTGTGGCACATCAAATGCTTTTTTCTGCAAAGGAAAATTCATGCTTCTTTGCTCTGTAACCCCGAACAACGCATTTTTAGCCGCCCAATATACTGCGCTGAAAATTATGCTGTCATCCGAAAATTTTATTTCAGCTTTTGATGGGTGTACATTTACATCACACATTGCCGGGTTTACATATATATTCAGCACAGCAACAGGAAACCTTCCCTGCATCATCTGATTTTTATAGCCTTCCTGAAGTGCAAAATAAAAGCTTTTGTTTATAACACATCTGCCGTTTACAAAAAACGTCTGATAAGAGCGATTCCCACGGGAAAGCTCTGCTTTTCCTATAAGACCACTGACTTTAACACCGTTTTCTTCATAAGTTGCCTCTATCATTGAAGTGGCAATTTCTTTTCCGTAAATAGCATAAACGGTATTTTTCAAGATATTGTCGCCCGGTGTAAAAAAAATTTCCTTGCCTGAATTTAGAAATTTAACGGAAATATCGGGACTTGCAAAGGCAAGCCTTCTCAATATATCTTCAATATAACCGGCTTCAGTTGAATCCTTTTTTAAAAACTTCATTCTTGCAGGCGTATTGAAAAAGAGGTTTCTTACTGTTATTGTTGTGCCAACAGGACAACCGGCAGGATTTAGAGATACAAGTTCACCTGCTTCAAGCCTTGCAAATGTCCCTTCACCGTCTCGTGGACAAGTGAGCATTTCCATTATACTGACAGCGGAAATACTATGCAGTGCCTCTCCACGAAAGCCGAGTGTTAATATACTCTCAAGGTCAACGCTTTTTGATATTTTACTTGTTGCATGGCGCAAAAATGCATTGGGAACATCTTCGGAAGTAATCCCAAAACCGTCATCAGTTACACGAATATAAGAAATACCGCCGTTTTTTATTTCAACTGTGATTGTTTTGGCACCGGCATCTATTGAGTTTTCACAAAGCTCCTTGACTACCGAGGATGGGCGTTCTACTACCTCTCCTGCCGCAATAAGAGCGGCAACGTCCGGAGAAAGAACATTAATTTCAGCCATTGTTTTCTCCAATCCCTAAATTTCTTTAGCTTCCTTTACTATTTCAAACAGCGTGTTAAGAGCCTCTATGGGTGACAGAATGTTTGCATCAATTTTTTTAATTTTATCAATCAATTCTTCTTGCGCAATATTTGAAAATCCAATTTGTCCGTTTTGTTCTCCCCCACTTTTTTTTGCTTTTGACACAACCTTAACTTCACCGTTTTCTGATTCTATACCGGTAAGGATTTTTTTAGCCCTGTCAATTATACTTTCGGGTACACCTGCAAGCTTGGCAACTTCAACGCCGTAGCTTTCGTCTGCACCTCCCCTTACAATTTTGCGAAGAAAGAAAATATCGTCATTCCTCTTTTTAACGGCAATACTTAAATTAATTACACCTTCCATTTTTTCTTCAAGCTGTGTCAGCTCATGATAATGTGTTGCAAAAAGTGTTTTTGCTCGAAGCTTTACGGCACAGTATTCAAGCACCGCCCATGCTATTGCAAGCCCGTCATAAGTGCTTGTCCCTCTGCCAATTTCATCAAGGATAATAAGGCTTCTGCCCGTCGCATTTTTTAGTATAGATGCAACCTCGCTCATTTCTACCATAAATGTACTCTGCCCTGCCGCAAGGTCATCCGACGCACCGACACGGGTAAAAACCTTATCAATAATGCCAATATCACAGCTTTCACAAGGCACAAAGCTGCCCATCTGTGCCATTATGGCAATCAGCGCTGTTTGGCGCATATATGTAGATTTTCCTGCCATGTTTGGACCGGTAATTATTGCAAGACGGTTTTCACCACAATCAATATTAGTATCATTTGGTACAAAGAGATTGTCCCTTGAAACAAACTCAATAACAGGGTGCCGCCCATTTTTTATCTCAATTTTATCGCCCACATTTACTGAAGGACAGCAATAATTGTTTTTAACAGCCACATGTGCCAGAGAATTGAGTGCATCCGATACGCCTATTGCACTGGCGGTTTTCTGAATTCTTGCAATTTCTCCTGCAATTCTTTCACGTATATTTGTGAAAAGCTTGTATTCTTGGGCGACCATCTTTTCTGCCGCACCTAAAACTATGCCTTCTATTTCTTTTAGCCGAGGTGTTATGTAACGCTCACCGTTCACAACGGTTTGTTTTCTTATATAATAATCAGGCACTTTATCCTTGTTTACATTTGATATTTCTATATAATACCCAAACACACGGTTATATTTAATTTTAAGATTTTTTATCCCAGTAATTTCTCTTTCTTCTGCCTCAACTTCATCAAGGTAACCGCTTCCGTTTTCCTTTGCCCTTCTAAGCTCATCAAGCTCTTCAGAAAACCCTTCCCTAATCATTCCCCCATCACGGACATTTAGCGGAGGTTCGTCCACTATTCCCCTACAAAGAAGGTCATAAACATCTTCAAGCGTGTCAATTTTTTTACTCTGCTCTGTGAGAAGCGTTGATTTTGTACCTGACAGCAGTTCTTTTATCTGCGGAAGGTACTGGAGGGAGGTGCGAAGCCTGACAAGGTCCCTCGCATTAGCAGTTCCCATAACAATACGGCTTGCCACTCTTTCAATATCGGAAATATAAGAAAAGCTTTCGCTTAAGCCCTCACGCATTTGCAAATCTTTCGTCAAGGCAGATACGGCACCAAGCCTTGATGTGATTGCCGCACATCCTAATAGAGGCCTTATAATAAAGCCTTTGAGCATACGTGAGCCCATAACGGTTTTTGTATGGTCTAAAACCGAGAAAAGAGTTCCTTTTTTTGTTTTGTCTCGCATTGATTCAACAAGCTCAAGGTTACGCCTTGCAGCGGAATCAATATACATGTATTGTGCCGCTGTGTATACCTCTATATTTTTTATATGCGTTGGCTCTGCCCTTTGCGTTTGATGAATATATGTTAAAATAGCACCTGTTGCGCAAGCCATTAAATCATCAAGCTTTTCTGTTTCGCTTCCGAACCTTTGTGCAACAGTTTCTCTTGTATATTCAGTCTCAAAATACAAATCATTGTATAAAACAGGTAAAGCCGAAGTTCTCTCTTTAATAAAGCTTAAAAAATCACGGTTTTCCTGAACTTCTATGTTATATATAATCTCAACAGGCATAAACTTTGAAATTTCGTCCTTTATTTTATCGCAGTTGCTGTCATCCTCAAACGATGTGGTCATGATTTCACCTGTTGATGCCTCACAAAAGGTTATCCCACAGCTTTTACCTGTTTTAAATATGGAACACATATAATTTGTTGTTCTCTGTGATAACAGCTCATCATTTAAAATAGTACCGGGTGTTACAAGCCTTACAACCTCTCTTTTGACAATGCCTTTGGCAGTTGCCGGGTCTTCAGCCTGTTCACATATAGCTACCTTAAAGCCTGCCGCAACGAGCTTTGCAATATATGAATCTGCAGCGTGAAACGGAACGCCACACATAGGTGCCCTTTCTTCTTCGCCACAGCTTTTACCTGTTAGCGCAATATTTAAAACAGATGATGCAGTGTGAGCATCATCATAAAACATTTCATAGAAATCGCCTAACCTGAAAAACAAAATAGCATCTCGGTATTGCTCTTTTATTTTAAAATACTGCTTCATCATAGGTGTTAAACCCGACATTGCAAAAGTGCTCCTTTCAGGGTTTTTGTAGGTATAGCTTATTATTAATATTTTAACACATTTTAGCATTTAAATCAACCAAAAAATTTAACAA
>CAZUVQ010000036.1:13870-15808 GCA_964623915.1 uncultured Oscillospiraceae bacterium | reverse complement strand
TTTCTCTCTCTGCAAATAGGTACCATGTCTTCAAGAATGGTTATCAAAAACCATGACGTCAACATCTTCTCCCATACCATGAGTCAATACTCTGTCAGTATCCCGGCTTTTTATGAGATATGCTTCTCCATAGAGAAACGCAACCCAGCCCTCTACCGCAGTTAAATTTTTTGTAATAATTGCGTCTTCTGTAATTTTGCTTTCTATTCTACCCCTTGTTTCGTCTGAATTTACCCCCATAATCGGGTTGAAACTATAAGAAACTTTAAAAGCCTTTTGCTTTTTTGTATTGTTCTTTAGCATTACTCGAATGATTTTTACGCTGTCATTTTCGGGAACAAAAACCGTTTCTCCCCCGTCTGTTTCACCAAATCTTTCATATATGGTATATCCGATACCGTGACGTGTAAAATATTTTCCCTGCCGCATGTCACAGCCGGCCGATATTCCCCAGTCCATACCGTCCTCTGTGATTGTGAGCTTTTCAGATACAGGATCTTCAACAAAATCATTGTTCCATGCAGAAATTTTCATTTCACGGCTGTTTTTATACCACGTATAGCCGCCGCCGGATTCACCTGCCGTAAAACCGAATTTTTCATTTGCAATTACATTTATCCACGGTGCCGGCGTACCGCCCTTATTCTGTATTTTAATTACATACTCTTTACCGTCCTCAGTAAAACCACCGTAGCCGTTACTAAGCATGAGATTTTGCTCGGGCTCTCTGTCATTTCTTTGCATAACAGATGAATTGTCAGGTAGTATTTTTCCGCTGACATCAGGCGGTATAATTTTTTCCCCTATAATAAGAAGGCTTGATGCACCCACAAGCAAAGCCTCATCCTCCTGTGGCAAATCAACTCCGCCAAATACAAAAACACCTTCTCCACCATGGCGTGCCGTTTCTTTTACTGCTTCATAAAGAGGGGAGCTGTAACCGTAAGCTTCATGGCATATAATAATTAGCTCTGTTCTTATTCCCTTGTGTCTGTAATAATCTTGAGCTCTTTTATATACAGATGCTGTCTGTACATCTGAAACATCTGTCAGAATCAGCGTTACTATTGGGTAATCTCCGGAAATGCCGAACTTCCATAATTCTCTTTTGGATCTCATTTTTGCAAGTGCTTCTTTTTGTTTCTCACTCGGCATAGCACCATAGTACAACTGAGGCAGAAGATTTAAAAACAGTTCTTCTTCTCCTTCAAGCAGGTCATCCGGTTTTATATGCTCCTTTTCATATCTGTATGCATCACTGAACAACTCTGCTGTACTTTGTTTTGAATTAGCAAAATTAATTGCTCGCTTTATTTCATCATGGTCTTCAGCCATACCGTATAAAAAAGCAACTGAGGCACTTTCACCTTTTGCGATTTTTAGGTTGACACGTAGCGTAAAGCATGAATCTACAATACTGCCTGTCCTTCCGTTTAAAAGTGGTGCAATATTCCCCTCAATTGCCGTTTGTGCCGTTTTTCCTCTGCCCGGAAAATTCTCTCTGTCGGTATCATACCCTATTTCACCGATAGTATCTCCCTCAGCATACGCCTTGCAAAAAGCAAAAATATCACTGTCGCCTTCGTTCCTTGCTTTTCTTTCTGCATATAACACGCCGTCACGATATTCTGTTTTAATAAAAAGCTTTGAAAATGCGGTGTGTGATAATTCTGATTTTCCACGGCTTAACGCAAGGTCAGTGTGCGCCGTCACTTCAAAGGTTAGCTCCCTGTCACTTTTATTTACGAGAGTAAGCCTTCTTATTTCCGCTCCGAAATCAGGAATAACACAAACATGAAGGCTTGTTTCCAGATGGTCTTCCCTTTTGGTATATGATGCCTCAAACGAGCTGAAAATGCATTCTCCATCATAAGGATTTAATACTTTGCCGTCTTCATTTTTGATATAAATCAGATTACCGTAGCTGGCTTTTGGGTC
>CAZUVQ010000036.1:1565-13860 GCA_964623915.1 uncultured Oscillospiraceae bacterium | reverse complement strand
CTCGTACCATAGCCGTTTTCATTTATCAGAATATTATAATTCCCGTTAGATAATATGTGAATTTTGGGCAGTACTCCTTTGTGCTGTGAACAATTTATAACCCAATCCCTGCTACCCTTGAACTTTATTTTTACAGGTGTGATTCTCTCTCTTATATCCTTTACTACGGGAATACCATATGGCAATTTTTCACATAACAGATACTGTGAACCACGTACTTGTGGATATGCCATAAACCTTTCCTGCATAGAAAAGTTTGTAAACAGATTTACGATGGAACAAAAGCTCATCCCCTGATGGTGCGCCATATAGCTTTTTACTATGGCATTTTTTCTTTTACCCTGAAGCCTTTCCTCCGAATAGTCCACAGCTTCATAGAAACCATATTTACCGTATGCACCTTCCTTTTTAAGTGCAAGTAAATTGAAAAAGGAATACTTTGAATTTACCATAAGTGCAAGCATGGTAGCATAGGGCGCAACAACGGTTTCAGCCGGATTTCCTTTTTTAACGGCAAGGTCGGGTACACCATATGCTTTGTACTGATAATTTAAATCCATATCAAAACCGTAAAATCCCGATTCCGACACACCCCATGGAGTTCTTTTTTTTCTGCCGTATCTACGCTGGCAATAAACAGCAAAAGAATACGATTCATCAAGCAGCGTGTTCGGATAGCTTTTCATTATAATAAGAGGCATAAGGTATTCAAACATTGTGCCTGTCCAGGATAAAAGCCCTTTAAAGCAATCAGCACCGCCAAGAGCCCTGCTTAATTTGAACCATACTTTTTTCTCAACCTCACCTTTTGCAACTGCTAAGAAGACTGTTTGACGGGCTTCCCCTGCAAGCATATCATAAAATGAAGCAGACAGCCTGTTATCATCAATGTTATAGCCTATTGAAAAAAGTTTTTTACTTTCGTCGAAAAGCTCTAAAAAACTTGTATTTTCCGTTATTTTGTTGATTCTGCAAACGAGGCTTTCGCTGTTTCTCCCACCGTATTCTCTGATACCTTCAGCCGCAGTCATCATGTAGCAAATAAAGTTGCCACTGTCGACGGTTGAAACATAGGCAGGGCGCAAAGGCTTTAAGTTTCGTGTATCATACCAATTAAGAAGATGACCACGCCATTTCTCAAGTGCTTCAACAGTATCAAGCGTTTTGCCTATCCGCTCTTCCATTTCCTCTGTATTAATAAAACCCATATCCCTCGCGCCCACCACCGACATGAGATATAACCCTATATTTGTGGGGCTTGTTCTGTGTGCAATGCCTTTGTAGGGAGAAAGCTGCAAATTGTCAGGCGGAAGAAAATTATCCCTTGCTGTTACTGTATCCTCAAAAAAATTCCAGGTTCGCTCTGCCGTCTCACGTAGGAATATTCTTTCTCTTTCCCCTCCTTCTATGTCTTTTATATCACGCTTGCTTATTGAATAGGCAATTGCCGGAGCAACTATCCATATTGCGGCAAAAACCAATGCGACCATAACATAAACACCGCCGCCAATAAAAGATACCAATACTGTTGCTACACTGCAGATTACTGATGATGACATAAAAGAATAATAAGATAATAGTTTGCTTTTGCTCTTTGAATCTGCCTGTGCCGCAGTAACCCATTCAAGCGTATTTTTTTTTGTTATAACCCTTCCTATTGTTCTTACAATTGCATCAGCCGCCATAAAACCACGGTACGCCAAAAATGCACCGGATAAAGTTGAATTATATATCTTTTCACGCAAACCGCAAATTGCTCCTGACTGAAATTTCTCGGGCAATTTAAAAATGTTTCCATCAATAATTCTGTCGCTTATATACAGTAATGCGGGCATATATACACAAATGAGGACGGCACCCGCAAAATATGATAAATGATTCTGAAACAAAATGCCGGAAAAAATAATAATCATTGTCAGAAAAAGAGGTGTTATGCTTCTTCTTAAGTTATCTGTTATTTTCCAAACTGACAGCGAATTCAGAGGATTTTTAATTTTTTTACCGTTAGCGTCTTTAATGTATTTGAAAATCCATGGCAACAGTTGCCAGTCTCCCCTTATCCACCTGTGCTGACGTTTGCTGTGGCTTTCAAATGTTTCCGGAAAGCTATCGTAAACAACAGCAGGAGAATACAGTGCACATCTTAAATATGAACCTTCAAGCAAATCGTGGCTTAAAACAGTGTTTTCGGGGATAGCCTTATTTGTACACTCAAGAAAGGCATCAACATTGATAAGACCCTTACCGGTAAAGACAGCTTCACCAAATACATCCATATATAAATCTGATGCTGATGCTGAATACGGGTCTACGCCCCCCAAACCGCCAAAAATCTTTTCAAACATTGTGCCCTTTAGAGCGGCAGCATCTATAAAAACAGAAGGCTTTATAATCCCATAACCCTTTGTAACAGTCTTTGTTTTTTTGTCTATCCTCGGAACATTTAAGGGGTGAAGTGCAGAGCCAACGATTTCAGAAATAAAATCTGCGGGAATAACCGTATCCTTATCAAGTGTAATTATATATTTTACTCCCTCAAGCTCTTTTGTATTACCGCAAATCCGTTCAAAAGAATCTTTTCCGCGAAGAAATCTGCAAAATTCTGTCAGAGCACCTCTTTTACGCTCCCAAACCATCCATTTATTCTGATATTTATTAAATTTTCTGCTCCTTGTAAAATAAAAAAAGCCTCCATCATATTTTTCGTTAAGGCGTGTAATTGTTTCCTCGGCAAGCCCTTTTATTCTTTCGTCATCATCAAGCTTTTCTTTATTTGCATCCTTTAAATCTCCAAGCAGGACATATGATATATTTTGATGCCCATTGTTAACATAACAGGATTCAAGTTTTCGCCCCATTTCATAAACATCTTTTTCAGAAGCAAGCAACACAGGGTAAACAAGGGCACATTTGCCTTCGGGCGGAACAACACCCTTTAAATCGTAAGCAGGTAAAATAACAGGCCTTACAATCTTTGTGAAAATATAATTGGTTGATTGAATTGCTATTTCCAGCGCAGGAATTACACCTAATATCATCCCGTATATTGACCTTGTGAGATAATACGCAACCGCAAGCCAGAAAATAGTTCTAATTATTATCATATATCTGTACAATGACTTGTTGTTAAACCTTGATTTTTTGACAATACCAAGATAATGGAACAGTTCAATTTTGCCTTCATCTGTCAGAAAATAGCAAGGATACTTTTTAACATCGTCACTGCTTTTTTGTGCACAGCTTACTGCAGCTTTTGCAATTGTTTCCTCATCAATATTATATTTTACGGAAATTCTTACTACTTCGCTTCTGAAATGTGATTTTGTCTCAGTTGTATGAGAATAATGACCTTTGAACAGTATATTATCAATAGGACAAAGCTCGTCAAATTCTTCATCCTTCTCAATATCTGAAACAGATATAAGTGAAGTAATTAGGTTTCCGATTACTTCACCTGATACCTTGCCTAAATCCTTGCTTTTTTCAGAAAGTTCTATAATAATTGCAACTTTAACAAAATCAGGAAAAAGCCATACTTCCTCACAGGTTATTTTATTTTCAGAGATATAATCCGAAAGAAAATTCATGCAAACTTCCCTGTCGGTTTTATACCCTGTTTTCTCAAGCAGACGAGCAGCCTCCGCAAGCATAACCGGTTTTTTATCCGCAAATCTGATGTTTTTTCTTTTCAACCCTCTAAAGGATTTTTCAATGTTCTGATATTCTCTTTCAATAATGTAAAAATTATCGTAGAACCATTCCTCAGAAACAGTAAGACTGCTATTTTTGCTTTCCTTGCAAACAGCCACATATTTTGCAAACAAAATATTAAAGCATTTTTTCAGCACCGTCATTCCTCCTGCTGTATTTCATTTGGAGTTATTTTCTGCATAAAAAAAATTTTTATTCCACATAATATTTATACAGAATGAATGTACGATGGGCTTATTGTAATTGCAAAAGTTTTAAATTAATTCAAAATGATTTTTATTAAATTTTAATATGCCCTCGTCACGCAATTTGCACAGTTCATTTGACATGGCACTGCGGTCAACCGATAAATAATCTGCAAGCTCCTGCCTTGAGAAAGGAATATCGAAAATATTTGAGTTTGTACTAATTGCCTGTGAGGACAGATATGACAAAAGCTTTTCCCTTGTTGTCCTTTTTACAAGGTGTTCAATTTTTTTTGTCAGAATAATATCTTTCCTCGCCAGTATTTTAACCATATTTTCAAGCATATGATTATGGAATCCACAGCTTTTTGAGCAAGTTGTAATAATCTTTTTGTAATCTATATAGAGAACCTCTGTTTTTTCACATGCAACCACACTAACATGTGATGTCAGAACCTCTGCACAGCAATATGCTTCTGCGAACATCTCTCCTTGTGAAATTTTTGATATAATTGCACGATTTCCCCAATAATCTTCCTTGATAATATTTGCGCTGCCTGATATAATAATGCCAACGTGTGTTATTATGTTGTCTGCCATAAGAATATAACTGTCCTTATCATACACGGTTTCTTTTGCAGAAAGACAGGTGAGCAAACACATTATATCACTTTCCTCGATGCCTTCAAATAAAGGGTTTGACCTAATTATTTGAATTTTATTTTTCATAAGTGCCTCCTATGTTGTAAAAACAACGGACTTTTTGATTACATTATACTATAGTGTAATTACAATATCAAGAATATTTGGGAGGTAATAATAATGATCCGTAAAATTATAGAAATAAACGAGGAAAAATGCAATGGCTGCGGTGTCTGTGTAACCGCCTGCCACGAAGGTGCCATTGGTATGGTGAACAAAAAAGCACGCTTGCTTCGCGATGATTATTGTGACGGCTTGGGTAATTGCCTGCCAACCTGTCCTACCGGCGCCATCTCTTTTGTGGAACGTGAGGCGGCAGCTTTTAACGAGGAAGAAGTCAAAAAAAATCAGTCAATGAAAACTGATGAAAAATTACCCTGCGGCTGCCCCGGCACTGTATCACAGAAAATACAAAGAAATGAAGTAAGCGTGGCAAACGACAAAGCACAACAACCGTCTTCACAATTAATGCAATGGCCTGTACAAATTAAGTTGGTCCCCATTAATGCCCCATACTTTGAAAATGTCAACCTGTTAATAGCTGCGGACTGCAGCGCATATGCTTACGGCGATTTTCATAACCGTTTTATAAAAAACCGAATAGCTTTAATAGGTTGCCCAAAGCTTGATGAAGGAAGCTATGCCGAAAAGCTTACAGAGATATTAAAACGAAATAATATAAAAAGCGTAACCGTAGTTCGTATGGAGGTTCCATGTTGCGGTGGTATTGAAAATGCTGTAAAAGAGGCACTTTTAAACTGTGGAAAACTCATAGAGTGGCAGGTTGTTACAATTTCAACAGACGGTCAGATATTAGATAGATAGAAATGGAAGGATATGAAAGGAGATTTTATAATGGCAGAAAAAATTATTAAAAACTTTGATTATGCATCTGTGCTACCATTTGCGCAACAAGTCAGCTACATGCCGGGACAGATTGTAAGTAAAACACTTGCTCAAAACAGTGCTATTAGCCTTACTATGTTTGCATTTGACAAGGATGAAGAAATCAGTACTCATGAATCAGACGGTGATGCACTGATAATTGCACTTGACGGAACGGGTGAAATTACCATTGACGGCGAGAAGTTTATTTTAGGTGCAGGCGATTCTATTGTAATGCCGTCTAAAACACCTCATGCCGTGAAAGCCAGCGAGAAATTTAAGATGTTTTTAGTCGTTGTATTTCCAAACAAATAGAATGTTAATTCATTGCCGGAATTGAGAGGAAAGGATGTGAAAGCATATTATGAAAGCCGTAATTGACCGTTCAGGATGCATTGGCTGCGAGCTTTGTGCCCAAATCTGCAGCGAAGTCTTCCGTATGGCAGACGATGGACTTGCTGAGGTTTATGCAGAAGTGACTGATTCTCTTAAAGAATCTGCAGAGGAGGCACGTGACAGCTGTCCTGTTTCAGTAATTTCACTGGAGGATTAACAGAGGGGTTGTGACAAAATGCACCGACCGCGCAAAGAAACAAAAAGCTTGAAAATACGGTATTATTAGACGTTCTCAAGCTCAAAAGTTCATTAAAGTTTTGTAGGAAACCTGCAAAATTCAGATTTCCTCTTTAATATCTTTGCGCTATGAACAAACTTCACCTCTCGACGTACCATTGTACGCCTTCGGGCAAGGTCCATTCTGCACTATTTTGTCACAGCCCCTTAGCCTCCCTCGTGCAGAGGGATGGGGACCGCGTCAGCGGTGGAGGGATTGACTACTACCTTGGTATTACCCTCTCATTTGGGTTAACCCTCAATGCGTTTAGGTAACCCTCAAGGTCCGATAGCTTAGTTTTCTTCAAATAGAATATTACATTGCCATTAACCTCGGCAGCTATGTTTATATCATCATAGGGGTAGAATTTCAAAACCTTTGTGCCGCCATTATCATAATGATAAGTAATAGTGCCAAGTAACTTTGACGTATCAAAAGGTTTTGACACGAAACCGTCGGCATCGAGCCCTATTGCAACCTGATACATCGACTTGAAGGCTTCTTCTTTCACAGATACATCATCAAGATAATATGTTGTTTCGTTGTTTTCACGTTTAATTATAAGCGAGCCCTTTGCATTAGGTGTGTCAACATCGACAAAATCAATACGATCAATCATTTCAATCGCAAGAAATCTTTCAATAATATCCATAGCCTTTATATCAAGAAAAGCAAGTTTTGATGATGCAACCGCATAAACAATCGTTCCCCCTTCGGGATAAACATAGTTTACACCGGAGGCTGTTCCTACTTTGTATGAAACTGTTTTATCTTCAAGTATTATTGATACATTTTTATCAAGATTGTATTTCGATAAATCCTGTGGAAAGTCCTCAACAATATTTTCAGCCGTTATATCACAGGCAGGAGTGATAATTTTCTCTGAAAATGCTTCATTTGAAACGTTGTAGGTAATTGGTGAGTTCATCTTCCAAACAGACAGTGTCCCGTAAGAGTTTGCCTCATCCTCCGGCAAAGGTGCGTATTGTACCTCAATGTTCTCATTCGTACCAGTGATTTTAATTCCACGTACATCCTCTGCTTTTATTTTTATTACTGTCATGCTTCGGTAATCATTTTGTGTTTTAAGAAAACTGTCTCCGATGGTTTTTGCTATGGTATAAACCTTACTGCCATCTGCAAAATAATAGTAATTACCAGTGGGCGCAAGGTCTCCCAGCATAAAAATATTATCTGTTTCTGCCGTAACAGAAATTTTGGCTTTCGGGTTATCAAACCCATATACCGCCAAATCCGTTGCATTTTCTTCTATAATATCCTGAGCAGTAATGTAAGAAACCGAGTAGCAAAGCGAAGTGACATTAGCTGATAATAACTCAACATCCTTGCCCTCAAGCTTCCATTTATCGTCAGATTTCATAAAAGTGTAGGAGTCATTTTCATTTTCAATGCCTATCCTCGTAACCTTGTCGGTCGGCACTTCAAAAACAATAATTGATTCTCTGTCTGGTTCTTCCGGCTTATCCGAATCGGGCTTATAGTTTACTGCAAAATAATAAGCGATGCCTAAAACAAGCAAAACACAAATAGTAGTTATTATTTTTTTATTCATTATTTGTGCCTCCTCCTGAGCCACACTATAAGGCCGGCGGCAAGCACAATAACTGCCGGTAGGACACCATAAACATATGTGTAAGTAGTTTTTTGGCTTTGTGTCAGAGTCATTTGCTTTACAAAAACATTTTTCGGGGTAATGGATATGCTCTTTGAGCTTTCCTCTCCCCTTAAATAATTGAGCGATTCACGTACAAAATCCGCGTTGGCAACACTTGCTTCCTGCAAATACATAAGGTAGAAGGAAGAACCTGTTGCAATGATTTTTGTGCGTGTCTTTGCTGAACTGTTTATATATTCAGCGGCAACAGCTATATTTGCCTGTCCAACAGTATCATTTTCGGTTACACCTAATTCACCTGCTTTTGAAGAAGGCTTAGCTACTGCCTTTGCGCTTGTCAAAAGAAGAGCATCCGTTGTAACGCCCGGTTTTTCGGTAATCTCGATACTGCGGGTGTTGGGCCAGAGCATGCTGATATTACCCGACTTAATTTTTGACATAATATCGTGTTCCCCATATTCTGGAATAAGGATATACGGATTATTTGAATAATATTTATTTTCATCCGTTTCAATTATTATGTTATCCTTGTAGTCTATACCCCAGTATTCACTAAGAAACTGGCGCAGGATATTTGTGCTTGTAGTATCAAAGTCAATGGAAATGTTCAGCGAACCACCTGCTTCAAGGTATTTCTGAACTTTCACCACTTCGTCCGCCGAAAAATCTCTTTGTGGGTTTATAATATATATAGCTGAAGTGCCTTCGGGAATGTCTGTTGTTTTAAGGTCAATTTCACTTGCTTGTGCGTTTTCATCTTCAAGGCTTGTCTTTAATATCTTATACCCGACTTCCTCATGACCTTTTGTAAACAAAATGTTTGTATTCTCTTTACGGAGAACATAGTCAATAGCAAGTGTAAGCTTTTGCTCAAGCTTAAACTCAGTAATGCCGTATTGCTCATAGGAGGAATCATACATATTACTTGAATCTATTGTTCTCACCCTGTCACCGCTTTTTACGATTACAGAATTTTCCGTAACCTCTACCCCAATATTCTTTGCAAAAACAGGGTCACGCGCAGGGTCAATCTGCTCAAAATGTATTTTGTTATTATAACCCTTGTACATATCTACAGTTTGTTTAACAAACAAACTTTCATTTCCTTTTGTAACAAAGTGATAAATATTTATATCACGGTCAACATTTTTTAAAACCTCAATTGTTTCTTTACTCAATTCAAATGTCTTGTTAGAGGAAAAATCAATTTTTAATGGCAGCTTACCTTCAAGGGTCACTGCAATAAGATTAACAAGGACAGCAGCAACTACTACCAAAATAATCAGGAAAGTGAAATTGAATTTTAGTTTAAATTTGTTTTTCATGTTACTACCTCCTTATTTCCAGCGCCTACGCTCAATTACCTGTGTTGTAAAAAACAAAAACAGAGCCGTTACACTTAAATAATAAACAACAGGCGCAATACTTAAAACCCCTAAATTAAATGATTCAAATCTTGATGATATTGCAAAAGCATCAAAAACTGCAGATAAAAACTTTGATTGTACTGAATTTTTAACGCTATCAAAAAGAATAAGCACAAGCAGCACCGCAAATGTGGAAACAGCAGCAACAGCCTGATTTTCAGTAAGTGCTGATAAAAATATACCTATTGAAATAAATACCATGCCCAATAGCGCAAATCCGATATAATTACAAAAAGTCTGAGCAAATTGCGGCTCACCATGTCTGCCTATTACTATCATGTACAATAATGTCAGAACCAAAGTCAATAAATAAACAGTTGCCGCCGCAAAAAATTTCCCCAAAACTATTTTTCCTATTGATATCGGGGCAGTCAGCAAAGCCTGGTCGGTTTTTAAATTTTTTTCTTCACTTAAAAGCCTCATTGTAAGCACAGGAACCAAAAACACAAAAAATGTAATAAGGCTGTAGAGAACAGATGAAATAGACGGATAGCCCATAATAAGGTTGTAGGTTATAAACATAAACCCCGAAACCACCAAAAACATACCAACAAATATATACCCAATAGGCGTTTTAAAGTACGCCTGCATTTCACGTTTATAAATAGCCAGCATTCACTTCACCCCCTCATAAGAACCTGTTGTAATATTAATAAAAGTTTCCTCAAGTGTCATTTCCCTCTGCCGCAGTGCTAAAATTGGATTTTCTGTTTTTGCGAGAACATAAAACATATCCTCACGAATATCATGGGTACATTCAATCCCGTAGTCGAAAACTTCGGGGTCATCTGTTGCCTTTGAGTTTGCACGTACTATCCCGTCTATACCCCTTAAAACATCGACAACAGCTGCTTTATCTCCCTTTATTCTGACAATATACCTGTATTCCTTGCCCTTTGTATGAGAAAGGTTTTCTGTCGTGTTATCTGCAACTATCTTACCGTTGTTAATTATAATAATTTTTTCACATATGGCACTGATTTCTCCTAATATATGAGAACTGAAAATAATTGTACGTTCACTTCCGAGGCTTTTTATCACATTACGGATTTCTATAATCTGCGCCGGGTCAAGACCCACTGTAGGCTCGTCAAGAATTAAAATTTCAGGGTTTCCTATCAGTGCCTGTGCAAGCCCTACCCTCTGCTTATATCCCTTTGAAAGATTTTTTATAAGCCTTGTCATCACATCTGTTATTTTAACTATTTCACAGATTTCTGCTATATGCTCATTTTTATTGCCTTCTGCCTTTTTTAAATCATAAACAAAGCTTAAATACTCGCAAACGGTCATATCGGGATACAAAGGAGGTTGTTCAGGAAGGTAGCCTATGCATTTTTTAACCTCGCCCGGCTTTTCTACTATATCCATACCGTTAATGGTTATGCTTCCGGACGTTCGTGAAATATAACCGGTCAGCATGTTCAACGTAGTAGTTTTTCCTGCACCGTTTGGGCCGAGGAAGCCTAATATTTCACCTTTTTTCACAGTAAAAGAAATATCGTCAACGGCTTTTTTTGTACCATAATGTTTAGAAAGATTTTTAACTTCAATCACGAGAATGCCTCCTTTGCAAAACTATTCTTTATTTTCTTCATCATTTTTTGTTATTTTTATACAAAGCTCATCAAGCTGTTTTAAATCGACAAAACCCGGCGCACCTGACATAAGCTCTGATGCATTCTGTACCTTCGGGAATGCAATTACGTCACGAATTGAAGGGCAACCACCTAAAATCATTACAAAGCGGTCAAGCCCATAAGCCATGCCACCGTGTGGTGGAGCGCCGTATTTAAACGCCTCCAACAGGAAGCCGAAACGGCTCTGCGCTTCCTCTTCGCTCATGCCTATTGCCCTAAACATTTTAGCCTGTAAATCCCTTTGATGGATTCTTATACTTCCGCCGCCAAGCTCCGTACCGTTTAATATGATATCATATGCCTTTGCCTTTGCCTTTTCGGGGGCAGTTTCAACCAATTCAATATCCTCATCCTTTGGTGCAGTAAAAGGATGGTGCATGGCGACAAAACGTCCCTCATCCTCGTCATAATCAAAGAGGGGAAAATCTGTAACCCAGAGAAGATTATATTTACTTTCATCAATCATACCAAGCTTGCCTGCTACATGAATACGCAGTGCGCCCAGTGAATCAAACACAACTTTATCCTTGTCGGCAACTATTAAAATCAAGTCACCTGTCTTAGCATGTGCAGTGGTTGCAATGGCTCTGATTTCATCCTCCGAGAAAAACTTTGCAACTGAACCCTTTGTGCCTTCCTCAGCAAGCGATATCCATGCAAGTCCCTTTGCGCGGTATGTCTTAACAAACTCAGCCAATGCATCAATTTCCTTGCGAGAAAACATGTTGGCACCGCCCACAACAGTTATACAGCGAACACTTCCGCCTGATGCTATTGCGTCGGTAAATACCTTGAATTCACAGTTTTTGACCGTATCCGACAAATTATGAAGCTCCATTTCAAAGCGCGTGTCGGGCTTGTCTGAACCGTAGCGTTCCATTGCCTCTGTATATGACAATCTTGGTAAAGGCAATGTTAAGTCAATATTTTTTATCTCTTTGAATACCCTTTGAATGAATTTTTCATTGATACTCATAACATCATCTGCATCAACAAATGACATCTCAAGGTCTATCTGAGTAAACTCGGGCTGTCGGTCGGCACGAAGGTCCTCATCACGAAAACACTTTGCAATCTGCATATATCTGTCAAAACCCGATAGCATCAATAACTGTTTATAAAGCTGTGGAGATTGCGGAAGCGCATAAAAATGACCGCTGTGAACACGTGAAGGAACAAGATAGTCACGTGCACCCTCAGGAGTGCTTTTTGTCAGTACAGGTGTTTCAATCTCAATAAAACCGTTTTTGTCATAGAAATTTCTTGCAATCTGTGTAAGCCTGTGACGGAGAAAGAAATTTTCTTGAACACAAGGACGGCGCAAATCAAGGTATCTGTATTTTAGACGTGTTTCTTCACGTGCATTTGTCTCATCATCTATTACAAAAGGCGGAGTTTCGGAAACAGACAACACACGGATTTTTGTAAGCTCGACTTCAATTTCGCCTGTTTTCATATTCGGATTTATTGCACCTTCTCCACGAATTTGTACCCGT